>RFXU01000084.1 GCA_009921505.1 Flavobacteriaceae bacterium | reverse complement strand
AAACTGTGCCATGGCATTTTTGACAGCATACTGGTCAGGAGAATGTGTCAAAATGACATTTTTCTTTTTTAGTTAATACTAAATCTGTCATTGATGATCAATAATGAGCTGGAACTGCCAAAGTTGCTCGCCGTCCGAGACATGCAAAAAATACGTGCCTCCGTCTATGGAAAGTGTGTTGATGGTTTTTTGGACGTTACTGCTTTCACCGCTATATACATTTTGACCTAGAGCATCGAAAATATTTATGCTGTAGGTGCCTGCGCCCAATCGGCTAAAATCAAGGTGAAAGGCGTCATCGGAAGCATTTGGGTAAGGAAAGACGGGAGACTGTTGTTGTCCTGAGCCATTGATCCCATGAAGGACAGATTTTATAGTGGCATCCCCTGCACCGCAATCGTTCACGCCCATAACTTGGACAAGACCGTTATAGCCGCCGTAACCCGTAAATACCTGCGTATTTCGTCCCGCATCAGGAGGGACTTGCCAATTGGTCGAGGTGTAATCAAAGGGCGCTTGAACGTCAAATGGATAGGGCAAGTACCATTGATAGCGCGTTGCCCCAGGGGCCTGCTGTGCTGAATAGGTCACGGTACTCCCAGTTCTTACTGTTTCGGGACCTTCAAGCAAGGGAGAGGGCCCCGGTGTGCCAATCCAAAAGTTTTTTCTTATCGTCTGGTCACTAAAAATTGCCTCAATAAAGCCCTCTTGCGACGTGTTCGTTGATACCTCAACAGTAATGTTGTGCGGGTCAAAGTGAACCATATTTAGGTTGTTCGATACATTCCATTGAATTACCTCAGGAGCTTCGCAGGCATCAAACGAAAAAGTATTTGGTCCAGACAGACAGAGAGCATCGGGACCAGTAAGGTCCTCAACATCCAAATATACACTGGGTCTTTGAGGATTGCCGGCGAGTTCTTCGAGCAGCCAGGCCACACTTTTTTCTGTAAACGAGGTGTGTTGTTCATTGTCTTTAGGACCAAAATAACTGTCGAAAGGAATGGATGCATCGCAAATTAAATTGTTTGATAATGGAGCTGTCCAATCAATATCAGGATCTATTAGGCCTAAGGCACTCACCGAGGGGATGAATGAATTTACATGATCTATGGCATTGATGATCCAATCATTGATACACACTTGACCTATAATCCATTCACAAGGGGTGGATTCAGTAATTGATTTGGCCAGAATTGTCGTCGTAGGAAACCAACCTCCCGGAACACGATCCATTGGCCCACGGGAATTATTATTGGTGACATAGCGATTGTAGTAATTCCACCAAAGGGACTTAGATTTAAAATAGGCGATTTTATGGCGCTGCCCAGGCAGCGGCATGCCATAAGTTTCAAGCCCCAAAATTTGCCCCAACACATGAGCCATGCCTTTGATTTTTAGACTTTGTCCTCCTGGATTAATGAAATTGTCTCGGTTTAAGGTTTCCGAAGTTTCGGTACTCAGCGCTTCAAAAGGATTCATAAATGAGCTCCTCCCCAGAAGACTTCCGTTAATTAATGCGATATTTCGAGACAAGGTTGGGTAGCCTCGACTGCCTTGAAGTCCATTTTGAAATAAATTATTGTAGTAATTCAAATAAATAGGACGGCCATTATTTTGTGAAAACCCTTGAGAGATGCTCCGTCCATCGAGCCAAATCTGCCCGAGTTCCTCATTGTTGCTGTTGGCATATTGCTCTATGAGTTGTTGTCTGGCTGCGGCAGAATTGAGTTGATCTTCAATAAAATCACCAGCAGCAACACTACCCGTGATATTGTACATTAAATGAAGTAAGCTCTGTACCCCAATAGGGATATTAGCTCCTAAATGAGGGCTGTCTACGCTCACCCACAAGCGTGTACGGTGCTCAATATTGTGTTTTTCCATATACGCCAGGGCATAGCGGGAAATTTGTCCACCCATGCTGGGGCCTACGATGACAAGCGACTCGTTGCTGTTATTTTGATTGAGCCGTTGGATGAGTCTTTGATAAAGTTGAACATGGGTTAAGGCATTGCGCTCAATATAATCGGCACCACCATCAATACGAATTCCATTATGCCAATGAGTCGGGTGATTTACGACCACCACGTCATAACCCAGATTGCGTAACATCGGGATTATTGCCACCTGATTGCCTTGATCATCAATATAACTCATCATGTCTTCTATGGACCTATGCTCATTATCTGTGGCCCAAGGGTGGGGGTCACTATCTTGGATTTGACGTCGGTCTCCCGGATCAAAACCATCAATAATCACAATCGGTTTTTGCAGGTTTGCTTGCTGATTCCCGTTTATGGTTCGATAAAAAATTCGGTAATCTAATTTTCCCAAATAAGGCGAAGTTTCATTAAATCCCTGCCAGGGAATTTGGGCAAAAATTTGCCCATTTTCAATCAAAGAACCTTGATTTGTTGCGGCGTGTTTCACGTGAATTAATGATTGAGTACTGCGAACACGACCGTCGTGATATTCAACAATAAAATTTATTAAATGTTCTCCAACTGTACTTATAGTGACTTGATGTTCTGATTGGGTCCATTGGCCATTTTCAAAAATCTTTCGGGTATTGCTTGTGCCCAGATCACTCCATATTTCTTTGATCTCATGGAATTGACCCAAAAGAAGTTCTTGGTCAAAAACAAAACTTACTTCAGGTCCTTCGATAACTTTTTTTAACGGAGAAGCCATAATCAGTTCAAAGGATCGCAAGGCAGGGGCTTGGGTATTTTGATGTGTAATGACCGTGTCATTTATGACAAAAGCGGCATTCGGATGTCTTTGGTCTTCAATATTCAGATTATTTATTTCTTGATGGATTAGGGCAATCTTTGTTTTATTTACTACGGAGTCCGCAATGGCGTGACTTCGCAAGTTTTGTACCGTAATAAATTCTTGATTCCCAGAAGCACGGTTTAATTCGGAGAGTGCTTGCTCAAATAAAGCCGGTCGCGCACAATTGATGCTGTCATTAAACTCAGTGAGATTGGCCAGGGGGGTAACCCGGTCATAAAGGATAATTTCTTGTGGATCAGCGCTGATTATTGGTGACAATAGCGCGTCGAGATCAACAGGGTCGGGATTTTGGCTTAAGACCAGTTTAGGGATGAGGAGTAGGCTTGCATAAATGAGTGCTTTTTTCATGAAACATTAATATTCTAAGTTGATACATCTGGGGAGTTTTTGATATGATTGATCCTATCCATATCTCATTAAAGACGCTGAGGTCTTCAATTGGATATAGGTTAGAAATGGTAATTAACTTATTTAGTTCGCGGGGAAATTTTTCTTGCCCTTAGTGATTAAGGTCGTAACTTATTTTTAGTCCTATAAAGGCGCGCCCCTTTTTTGTCGTGGGTTGAAGTTGCCCAATGAGACCTAATGAAAAGGACGGGAAAATTGGTTTGTCGACAACCACGGTCAAAGGAAGACCCCATGATTCATTATTGCCGTTTTCTGTTTTTTGGTTTAAGTAACTTATTCCCAAGTAGGCTTCTGTTTCGATACGATCAAAAAGGTTTATTTTTTGACCATAGGACCCTGATAAGATATTGGTGTTTCCTTGATTAGGGGTGCCGCCAATATTAAAATCCCATGCATTACTCAGTCCATAAGCGATCAGCCAAAGGTGTTGGTCTAGACGTAGCCCGAGGCGACCCTCGAGGTAGAGGTTCGCCGAATCCCCGCTTTGAGCGTCTTGTCCAAAGGCTACACCAACCTCATGAATCTGCAGGCCCAATGATTTTTCTTCATCAAAATTTTGTTGCGCGTCATACTCGGCCCGAGCAAAAACTGTTCCTGGAGCATAGGAGGGGAGGCTGGCCTTTTGGCCATTTACTTGGAGATAAAATAGTACTGAAAAGAGAAAAGCTGCGTATTTCATAATGATCTAATTTAAGGGTCGACTTTACGCTGTCGACAACAAGAATAACGCAAATCACGCAGCTTTGTGATATAGGTCTTCTGAGGATTTATAAATTGCGACAAAAAAAAACGGCACTCGAAGAGGCCGTTTTTTTGTGAGGTTATATAATCGTTGTATTACTCTTGATCCGTCGATTCTGGAGTAAGCGGTAATTCTGATGTTTCAGGCAAGGTTACATTTTCGATGTCATCCTGCATAAATTCACCGCTGGATGTGCCTTCAAAAAGGGACATATTAGACAATAAAATTAATCCAAGCAATATGGCCGATAACGTCCAAGTACTCTTGTCTAAAAAATCTGTAGTTTTTTTGACGCCACCCAATTGCTGAGTTCCGCCGCCACCAAATGATGAAGCGAGTCCGCCTCCTTTTGGATTTTGTACCATAATGACCACAACAAGCAAGAAGGCGATGAAAATGATCAAAATCAAAAATATTGAAAAAGTGCTCATATCTATGCGTTTAACAAACGTTTTAATTCCCGAATTTGGTCTGCAAAGAAACTACTTTTTTCGGGATATTTCAAAATTAAAATTTTATAGGCCTGAATAGCTTTTTGATAATTTTTTTGTTGAGCATATACCCGGGCAAGGGTTTCAGTCATCAGTTCGTCATGGGCCTCTAAATAACTTTCAGCCCGGTTTTGCTTGGCTGCTGAAGGATCAGGTTTTATGCTTGTTTTTTTGGCTAAAAAACGATCTATTTTTTCCCATTTATCCTCTGAATTATTTGAGATTTGAACCCTATCGTAGTTTTCGACTGATTGCTCTTCAGGCTCGCGAATAATCGGCTTGGCAGCAGTGAGTTTAAGCCACTGTTCAAAACTATGCCGTTCTTTTTGGTCAAAATTGAAGGGCTTTTGGTGGGCAGCGGAGCTATGTTCTTCTAATTCTGGCGCTGGTTTTTTTGCCGGATCATCAGCACTGTCCAGGGTAACCTCAATTTGTTTTACATGATCTTGATGACCTATGAGGGTTTCAGAAATGGTTTGTTGAGAAAATTCTGCCGAGGTGATATAATCAAACAAAACATCGCGATCCGTGGTGACTGCTGCTGTTTTTTTTAGGGCCTGATTATATCCCAAAGATTCCTGTTGTTTTAGAATCTTGAGCCTTAACGCATTGGCGCTTTGAAAATAGGGAAATTGGCGCACTATAAGATCAAGACCTAGAGCGTCTTCTTGTGAGATGCGCTGAGGTTGAGCGAGAAGATTATTGTAGTGCTCTAAATTCATACAACTACCAATTGGCCAGGGATTTGTTGAATATGTCTTGGGTTAATCGTTCAAAGATAATGGTTAATGCCGTATCGAGTTGCCCCCCGATCAGCTGAGCACTTCCAGAATAATCGTAATAAAAACTGAATTTCTGTTCGAAATCCTTCTCAGGAGATTTTGTGTTGGTAAAGCGTACATTGACCCCAATGGTTAAACGGTTTTCGGCTGCTGTATTTCTGGAGGTTGCCGTAATCGGGGCGATGTAATAGTCCACTATTTCGCCCTCATAAATTAAATCACCATTGTTATTGGTAAGGCTCAAATTCGTTTGATTGAGCAGAATATCTTGAAGGGCCAAAGTGAAATTACGGGCAACTTTTGGTTCAACAATAGGGGCATTGTTGGCAAAGTTGTTCACCTGAAAGGTTTTTGTGGAGCTGTAATCAATATCTGCACCAGTAAATGAATAAACCCCGCAGGAAAGACTTGTCAAGAGCGTTCCCCATAAAAAAATATGCTTCAATACTTTATGCATGATTGGCTTACAGATTAAATTGTTTGATTTTACGGTAGAGCGTACGTTCACTTATTCCAAGCTCTTGTGCTGCTTCTTTCCTTTTCCCGTCATATTTCTCGAGCGATTTTCGAATCAGTTCAAGTTCTTTATCATGAAGCGATAAACTCTCCTCTTCCTCAATGTCTTCGGCAAAATGGTATTTATCCGAAGTCTGTTCTACAGGGTCATCTAGGTCAATTAACTCGACGTCATGGGCCTGTTCTTCTTGTTGGAATTCGTCATTAAGGGCTGTCAGAGTGGCCGTTTGCTCATCAGGGGCATAAATTTGCTTTATCAGTTGCGCCTGTTCTGTTTTGACCTTTGAGGCGTTTCCAGAGTTCATCAATTCCAAAGTGAGTTTTTTCAGATCGTTGAGATCTTTTTGCATGTCAAAGAGCACTTTGTAAAGAATTTCACGCTCGCTGCTAAAGTCAGAGGACTCTTTACGCGAGGGAATAATGGCCGGTAAGTTACTGCCCACATGAGGTAAGTACTCTTTTAATTTTTGATACCCGATTTCTCGCTTTTGTTCTAGTACGGAAAGTTGCTCTGTAATGTTGCGCAGTTGACGAATATTACCACCCCAATGATACTTTAAAAGCAGTCCTACGGCCTCTTGGTCCAAACGGATGGTCGGCATTTTGTATTTCTGTGCAAAATCTGAGGCAAATTTGCGAAACAGTAAATGAATGTCTTCGCCGCGCTCTCTGAGCGCGGGCAAACCAATTTCAACCGTGCTGAGTCGGTAGTACAAATCTTCTCGGAACCGCCCTTTTTCAATGGCAGTGGCCATATTGACATTGGTTGCGGCAACAATACGCACATTGGTTTTTTGGATTTGAGAAGACCCAACCTTCATGAATTCACCATTTTCTAAAACACGCAATAGACGTACCTGTGTGGGGAGTGGTAGCTCGCCAACCTCATCTAAAAAAATGGTTCCTCCATCGGCAACTTCAAAATAACCGCTGCGCGTGGTGGTGGCTCCCGTAAAGGCTCCTTTTTCATGACCAAAAAGTTCACTATCAATAGTGCCCTCTGGAATGGCGCCGCAGTTTACAGCAATATATTTATTGTGCTTTCTATGGGACAGGGCATGGATAATCCGAGGAATATTTTCCTTTCCAACCCCACTTTCTCCAGTAACCAAAACGGAAATATCAGTAGGGGCTACCTGAATTGATTTTTCGATGGCGCGGTTGAGTTTTGCATCGTTACCGATGATCTCAAAGCGTTGTTTTACTGATTGAATAGTTTCCATGAGTTTAGTCGTCGTTAAGCATTACCCATTTGTACCGCTTTCCCAATGAGCGTTGCGCTAGTACACTCTTCAATGTGAACCATTACAAAATCTCCTGGCTTGTAGTGCTCTTTAGGGAAAACCGCAACCGTGTTTTGCGGGGTTCTTCCACTCCAAAAACCGGGATCTTTTTTACTTTCTTTTTCAATCAAAACTTCAACGGTTTTACCCACGAAGTTTTTGGTGCGCAGGGCACTGTGTTTTTGTTGAAGTTCAATAATTTCTGTGAGTCTTCTTTTTTTAATGGCATCTGGGACATCATCTTCCATTTTTCTTGCCGCCATCGTCCCTGGGCGTTCGGAATACATAAACATAAAACCAAAGTCATACTGGACATATTCCATGAGACTTAATGTATCCTGATGATCTTCTTCGGTTTCCGTAGGAAAACCAGCAATCATATCATGAGAAATGCCACAATCTGGAATGATTTTTCTGATGTCATCGATAAGGGCCATATACTCTTCACGGGTGTGCTGGCGGTTCATGGCTTCCAGAATTCGAGTACTGCCGCTTTGAACAGGTAGGTGAATATAATTGCAGATGTTTGGGTGTTTCGCCATAATGTGCAATACCGAGCGCGTCATGTCTTGAGGATTACTCGTTGAGAATCTAAAGCGCATTTTAGGTTGTGTGGTGGCGACTAGATCTAATAATTGTGCAAAATCAACCGCCGTGGCTTGAGCCATTTCGGAGGCATTTTTAAAATCTTTTTTCAATCCACCGCCATACCAGAGATAACTGTCCACGTTTTGTCCCAGTAAAGTTACTTCTTTGTAGCCTTTTACAGCAAGATCATTAATCTCTTCAAGGATACTCTGAGGATCCCTGGAGCGCTCTCTCCCTCGGGTAAAGGGCACGACACAGAAGGTACACATATTGTCGCAACCTCTGGTGATACTCACAAATGCGGTTACGCCATTTCCTCCAAGACGCACTGGTGCGACATCGCCATAGGTCTCATCTTTTGAAAGGATGACATTCACGGCCTCACGCCCCGCTTCAACCTCGTCCAAAAGATTGGGTAAGTCTTTGTACGCATCGGGACCAACCACTAAATCAACAATCTTTTCTTCTTCTAAAAATTTGCTTTTCAAGCGTTCGGCCATGCATCCCAAAACACCAACTTTCATAGAAGGATTGGTCTTTTTGATCGCGTTATAAGTCTCAAGACGCTTTCTAACGGTTTGTTCTGCTTTTTCACGAATCGAACAGGTATTGACCAGCACTAAGTCGGCTTGATTCAGGTCAGTCGTGGTATCATAGCCCTCCTTGGCAAGAATCGAAGCGACAATCTCACTGTCGCTGAAATTCATTTGGCAGCCGTAACTTTCGATAAATAGTTTTTTGGTGTTGCCTAATCTTTCAGGACGCTCAAGTGCAGATCCTTGAAGTTGTTCATCAATAATTTTTTCCATGCTCATAGACGCTTAAATCACGAGGTATCAAATTCAGTGCCTCTTAAAATTTAAAGCGCAAAGGTACAATAATCTGTCAAAATGTCAGCAAGAATTGAAGCGTCGATTTGCCTATCATTTCTCTCAATAAAGGACCAAAACCTATAAGGCGCTTTGACGAATTACGATGGATTGATTTTATTTTTAAAACATC
>RFXU01000083.1 GCA_009921505.1 Flavobacteriaceae bacterium | reverse complement strand
AGATTTAAATAACGACGGCTTACAGGATTTGGTAATTACCGGGGCCAAAGGACAAAATACAGTTGTATTTTTCCAGCAGAGCGACGGCCAATTGATACAAGCGGATTTTGCCGACCCAGTCGACGCCATTGGTGAGGGCACCGCCGTCATTATTTTTGACGCCAATAACGATGCGCTAAACGATATTTTGATTGGATATGGGGGTAATGAATTCACCAGCGGAGAAGCACTCCGCCCAAGACTTTACCTAGGTAACGGACAAACATTTGCCTATGCTCCCGGGGCGCTGCCAGAATTCTATCAAACGACCAGCACAATCTCGACAATAGATTTAGATCAAGATGGATTTAAAGATTTAGTCTTTACCGCCAACATTAAAGCCCATAAATTCGGTATTGATCCAGAACACTATATACTTAAAAATACGGGCAAGGGTCGTTTTGAGGATTATACTGCGCAGTGGGGAGAGACTTTTAGTCATTCTGGCCCGATCAGTGATTTAGTTTGGGCAGATCTCAATGGCGATGGGCTTCAAGACGCCCTAAGCTGTGGCCATTGGAACACCCTCTCTATCTGGATCAACTCGGGCTTTGGATTAGAGCGGGTTCAGAATAACGGCCTCGATGATCGCTATGGTCTTTGGTCCTCTTTAGCCGTCGCAGACTTTGATCGCGACGGAGATTTAGACATAGTCGCGGGCAACTGGGGAACAAATCTGCGTTGGCATGCCTCAGCCCAGGAGCCTATTCGTTTATATCGCTATGATTTTGATCAAAATCAATCCGAGGAAACTGTGGTCACGTATTATCTCCAAGGCAAGGAAACTACTCTGGCCTCCAAAGAAGAATTAGCGAAACAACTTCCAAAAATTAATAAGAAGTTTTTATCCTTTGCTGACTTCGCTGAAGCCTCTATAGAAGAAATTTTTGGCGCAAAATCCTTGGCAGCCGGCTTGATTAAATCCGTGAATGAATTAAACAGTTGCTTTTTTGAGAACACTGGCAATAACTCATTTACCGTGCACTACTTGCCCATTGATGCGCAATATTCAAGTATACGGGATCTACAAATCAGTGATTTAAACCAAGATGGGTGGCCAGACTTGCTCATTAGCGGAAACGATTACGAACTCAGCACACAACTCGGCCGCCTAGACGCCTTTAAAGGAGGAGCGTTAATGAATTACTCAGGAACCTTTCGTTTTGAAAAAGTTACAAAAGAACCCTGGCTGGGTGCTGGTCGCGGATGGACCCAGCTCGCCCGACCCCAAGACACTCTTTGGATCATGGCACGTAACAACCATACCCCATTAATTATCGAAAAAATAAATAACAAATGAGATTTCAACACCATTGGATTTTATTGATTGCGGCACTGATTGTTGCTGCATGTCAAAATAAGCAGAATCAGGAAAACTTGGGGCCCCAAAGATTTAGCCTCGTCTCCTCTGAGCAATCCAACATCACCTTTAGCAACAAAGTCGAAAATCAAAAAGACTTCAACATATTTAAATACCGAAATTTTTACAATGGCGGTGGTGTGGCTATTGGGGATATCAATAACGACGGCCTGTCTGATATTTATTTTACAGCCAATATGGGGCCAAATAAGTTATATCTCAATAAAGGGAATTGGGTTTTTGAAGACATTTCGCTTAGCGCAGGGGTTCAAGGCAATAAACCGTGGTCTACAGGGGTAGTTATGGTGGATGTCAATCAGGATGGCTTATTGGACATTTATGTTTCGAATGCGGGAAATATGGAGGGAGAGAATCACAACAATGATTTATACATTAACAACGGGGATTTAACCTTTAGTGAACAAGCTAAAGCATATAATTTAGCCGAAACAGGTTTTTCTACGCATGCCAGTTTCTTTGACTATGATAAAGATGGAGACCTCGATGCCTATATTTTGAACAACAGTAATATCCCGGTCAGTAGCCTTGGTTTTGCGCATCAACGCGATGTTCGCGCCCAAGATTGGAATGTTCCAAAAATGTTTCGGGGTGTCGGGGATATGTTGCTGCGTAATGACGATGGGGTATTTACCGATGTCAGTGAGCAAGCGGGGATTTATGGGAGTTTGATTGGATTTGGTCTTGGCGTGATGGTCAGCGATGTGAATCACGACAACTATCCTGATATTTATGTTTCTAACGATTTTTACGAGCGCGACTATCTCTATATTAACAACCAGGATGGCACCTTCACTGAAGATATAAAAAACTGGACTTCACACCTTTGCCTCTCCGCAATGGGAGTCGATATGGCTGATATCAATAACGATGGTCTGAACGATATATTCATAACAGATATGCTCCCCGATGGAGACCAAAGGGTAAAGTCTGTCATGGAATTTGAAGGCTATAATGTTTTTAAACTCAAACAGAGTAAAGACTTCTTTCAACAATACATTCAAAATACACTGCAACTGAACAACGGAAACGGAAGTTTTTCAGAAATCGCTTATTTCAGTGGAGTGTCCGCCACCGATTGGAGTTGGTCTGGGCTTATTTTTGACATGGATAATGATGGCTTTCGAGATATTTACGTCACCAATGGAATCAATCATGATTTAACCGATTTAGATTTTGTGGATTTCTTTGCTAATGAAATCATTCAAGACATGGCCCTCACGGGTAAAAAAGAGGCGATTGATTCAATCATCAATAAAATGCCCGTCTACCCCCTACCCAACTATGCTTTTCATAACCAAAAGGACCTCACTTTTGACAATAAAGCGCAGGATTGGGGCCTCGGTGTTCCAAGTTTATCTAACGGGGCCGCTTATGGAGACTTAGACAATGATGGAGACTTAGACCTTGTGGTCAATAATGTGAATATGCAAGCCTTTGTTTATCAGAATCACACCAATGAAATTGACCAAAACAACTATATAAAACTTCAGCTTGAGGGTACACGGCAAAATAAATTTGCGATCGGAAGTTGGGCTAAACTCTACATAGGTGAGCAGCAGCTTGTTCAAGAGTTACAGCCCTCAAGAGGATTCCAATCCTCAATGGATTATACCATGACCATAGGCCTTGGGAAACACGATCGAATTGACTCAATTGAGATTATTTGGCCCAATGACGCCAAAACCGTCCTCAGAGATGTCGCCGTAAACCAAAAACTCAACCTGAATCAAGAGGAAGCGAATGCGGGAAAATTCTTTGTGCCAAAAATGGCGCAACAAAATAAAACACTGCTTACGGAGGTAGTCAGTCCTTCAATAATCCCTCATGATGAAAATCCCTATAATGATTTTGATTATGAAGGACTCCTGGGAAAAATGATTTCTCAAGAAGGTCCCTGTATGGCGGTAGGTGATCTCAATGGAGATGGTCATGAAGATATTTTCTTAGGAGGCGCGAAAGGCCAGTCAGGACAAATCCTTATGCATCTTGGCGCTGGTAACTTGAGCCACAAAAATCAAGTAGATTTAATTCAAGATGCCGATTTCGAAGATACTGCCGCAGCACTCTCAGATATCGACGGGGACGGTGATCTCGATTTGTTGGTTGGCTCTGGGGGGAATCAGGTCGATGAAGCCTCAAGAGAATCGCTTAGACTCTACCTGAATGACGGTCAAGGAAATTTCACCAAAACCCCTATAATTAGCCTTAGCAATATAAATAACATCTCGGCTATTGCCCCATATGATGTCGATAGCGATGGTGACTTAGATCTTGTGGTCACCTCTCGCAGTATTGTTGGGGTTTATGGCATGCGCCCCAAGCAATTTTTCCTAGAAAACAATGGCCTTGGAAACTTTGTAGATCGCAGTAATGACAAAGCAGTCGCACTACAACAAGCAGGAATGGTCACCAATGCACAATGGGTGGAATTCGATCAAGGTCCGACTCTTGTGACGGTCTCGGATTGGGGTGCTCCGCACTTATTCCAATGGAAAAACAACGAATTTCAGCTCATACCAAGCACTTTGGATGAGCGCTCAGGTTGGTGGAATACCTTAACCTCCGCAGATATCGATAAGGATGGTGATCTAGATTTGATTCTCGGAAACCAAGGGGGCAATATCCATTATAAACCAGAGGCCGACGCCCCAATGCGTCTTTGGGTTAATGATTTTGATAACAATGGCACCTATGAACAAATTATATCTCAAAATCTTGAGGGACGGGATATGCCGATCCATCAGAAAAAAGAGATGACGACACAACTCGTTTCCCTTAAAAAACAAAATTTAAAGGCCTCTGAGTATGCCAAAAAATCTATTCAAGAGTTGTTTGCGCCAACGATTTTAAGCAATACCACAGTTCTTGAGGCGCGTTATGCGCATTCAGTAATCGCCTATAATCAAGGGAATGGCGTCTTTACCTTTGAAGATTTACCCGCTAGGGCACAACTCTCTTGTATTTGCGGGATTGCCTGCGTTGATGTCAACAATGATGGGGCCCTAGATATTATTGCTGGGGGCAACAACCATGAATTTAGACCTCAATTTTCCAGGCTCGACTCGGATTTTGGAAATGTGCTGCTCAACGATGGCGCGCAAAACTTCGATTGGCAAAACTATAAAGAGAGTGGCTTTTACGTGCGTGAGGAAATCAAGCACATCCAACCTTTTAATGATGCCCTTGGGAAGACTTTTATTTTTGTAGCCGTAAACGATCAAAAACCTTTAGTGTATAAACTCCCTTAAATGATGCCCTTGATGCGTGTTATTGGAAACACATATTGGACAATTTTTATGATTCTTTTTGGGGTTCTCGGCTGCTCCAAAAAAGAATCGACTTTATTCATTACGCCAAGTCCTGAATCTACGGGACTCACATTTCAAAATACCTTGACCCCAACTGATAGTCTTAATATCCTCGATTATCTCTATTATTACAATGGCGGCGGACTCGCCATGGGGGATCTCAATAATGATGGGCTTCCCGACCTTTACTTCACAGCCAATCAAGGGCCAAATGCCCTTTACCTCAATAAAGGAGATTTAAAATTTGAGGATATTACTGAGGCGGCTGGAGTTTTGGGCAAAAGCGATTGGCAAACGGGATGTATTATTTTTGATGCTAATGGTGATGGATTTCAAGACATTTATATCAGCACCGTTGTGGGGATTAATGGATTTAAGGGACATAATGAACTCTATATCAATAATGGTGATTTAACCTTTACGGAATCCGCAAAAGCGTATGGCTTAGCCTTTGAAGACTTTGGAACGATGTCCGCAATTCTCGATTATGATCAAGATGGCGATTTGGATCTTTATTTATTAAATCATGCGGTTCATACTCAAGAGTCCTTTGGCCGTGTTGACCTGCGCTACACCCGCAATCCAAAAACGGGCGACCGCCTGCTGCGCAATGACGGAAATGTGTTTACAGACGTTAGCGAACAAGCCGGTATATTGGGTGGAATAAATGCATATGGACTCGGAATCAGCATTGCCGATTTCGACAAAGATGGCTGGCCTGATATTTATGTCGGAAATGATTTCCATGAAGATGATTACTATTACCACAATAACCAGGATGGAACTTTTACCGAGCAACTCCGCTCAGCATTTAGCCATATCTCGCGCTTTTCAATGGGCAATGATGTGGCCGATATCAATAATGATGGGTGGCCAGATTTGATCTCCCTAGACATGCTTCCTCAAAGTGAAACACTGCTTAAAACGAGTGAAGGCGATGATGCGGTTCAAACCCTAAAACTCCGAACCCAAGGTTATGGCTATCATTACCAATACAGCCGTAATATGCTCTTTATTAATCAAAAAGGGGGAAATTTTTCTGAAACGGCCCTATATAGTGGTGTAGCGGCGACCGATTGGAGTTGGAGCGCCTTATTTGGGGACTACGATCTGGACGGATATTTGGACTTATTTATTTCCAATGGCATCACTCGACGCCCCAATAATTTGGACTACATTAAATTCATCTCGAGCCAAGAGATTCATAAGCAAATCAATGACAGTCGATTAGTAGATCAATCAGCCATTGAGATGATGCCCTCTGGAGCGGCTGTAAATTTCTTTTATCAGGGCCAAAAGGGGGTTAAATTTGAGGATGTGAGCCGCGCATGGGGCAGCACCGAACTGAGTCTCTCAGGCGCTTCAGTCCTAGGAGATTTGGATCGCGATGGAGATTTAGACCTGGTTGTAAACAATACCGGTGGGCCCGCTGGTTTGTACGTAAACCAGAGTATTAATCAAGATGTTGAATCTCAAAATCATGAGCATTTAAACCAAAACAACTCGGATATTAATGCCCTTAATCATCAGCATAATTCCGGTCTGAGTATAAGTCTGTCCTACACCCCCCTGAACCCCTATGCTATTGGAGCCAAGGCCTACCTTTATACTGAGGAAGGATTTCAATATAGAGAGGTTTACCCCGTACGTGGCTTTCAATCTTGCTCAGAACCTTTACTTCATTTTGCCCTACCTGCAAAACAATCGATAAAAGGTTTAAAAATTATATGGCCTAATGGCCAACAGCAATGGGTGGATTCAGGAGTAACCTTAGGATTCAATACTTTAAAATATTCGGAAAAATCACTCGGCCTTGAGGCGAACCCTGAAAAAAGTCCGCAACCTGAGTTTGTTTTTATCCCGGAGCCAGGAAATTTAGGGATTAACTATACCCATAAAGAAGACGATTTCTCAGATTTTAATGATCAAAAACTTATCCCCTATAAAGTTTCGGACCACGGACCGGCCTATGTGTCATACGATTTCAACCAAGACGGGCACAAAGACATTTTGATCAGCGGTGGTAAGAATCAATCAACCCAGATTTACACAGCCAATAAAGAAGGCTTTAAGAGAGAAAATAATTTAGGAATGGCTTTGGACAGTCTACAAGAGTTTGTCGATGCCACAGTGTATAACGCCAACGGAAAACCACAACTGGTTTTAGCCGCCGGTGGTAATTCGGTCCGACCCTCAGCTTCTGTTTTTGAAAACAAGATCTGGCCCATTGATCAACTTAAAGAGGCTGGAATTTCATTAGCGGGTGATTTAGCCAATACCCATGTGGTGCGGGGCTACGAAAATCTTTTGTTTGTCGGGAACTTTTGCGCGCCTCAAGATTTTGGAAAGGCCACTCCCTCCTATATTTTTCAGGACAATCAAAAAATTCTGCAACTCGATGATCTAGGAATGATCACGGACGCATTGTGGATGGATCATAATCAAGACGGGCTTATGGATTTGTTGATTATTGGTCATTGGATGTCCCCACGACTTTTTATCCAGACCCCAACGGGATTCGAAGAAAATACAGAAGTATTTCCTGATTTAAAAGGGCTTTGGCAGTGTGTTGTCGCCCATGATATTGACCACGATGGGGACCTAGACCTCCTCATGGGCAATTGGGGTTTGAATAGTAAACTAGAAGCGTCAAAGGAGCACCCTATGAAACTATGGTATAATGATTTTGATCAGAACGGCGCGAGCGAAACCATACTGACAATATATCGTCAAGGGGATGATTACCCTTTACTCGGCCTAGATGATTTAGCGGCTCAAATGGTGGTTTTACGCAAACAATATACCCAATACAGTGCGTTTGCGAATCAACCGCTGACCAAAATTAGGGGGCTTGACTTTGACCAGGTACAAGTTTTAAACGTAGATGAATTGGCCAGCGGCTATTTTGAAAATAAAGAGGGTAACTATCAATTTGTGCGCTTTGACTATGAACTTCAGCAAAGTCCAATAACTACATTTCTGGCTGCAGATTTTAATCAAGATCAAAATACAGAAATTTTAGTCGGAGGGAATTATTTTGGGGTGATCCCCTTTCAAGGACGCTTTGATTCCTTCTCAGGAGCCGTTATTGATCATCATGGAGACATCCACTCCTCTGCCGATTATGGATATTCGTTTACCATTGATAGCTGCTACAGAATGAGCATCGTTGTTCCAATCACACTTGGTCACAACAAAATAATGATACAGTGCATCAGTCGTGGAAACCGCGGTGGATCTATACAGATCATCTGATGTACTCTTGATACAATCTCCAAATGCACTGATATCTGATAAATCCGGGTTGTTTGACAAATAAACACTGGTTATCTTGTTGAGCCGCAATATATTGTCAAATATGGTTTAAGTCAGCAAGTCGATGGCGGCGAAAGCGAAAAGGCGGAAATTTATGGCGCCGATTTTCCGGTCGTCACCGTAGAAGATTGGGTCGACGCGCAAGCCAGGCTGCTCGATGCTTTAGGCATCCAAACTTTGGCAGCTGTCATGGGCGGCAGCTTGGGCGGCATGCAAGCTTTGTCTTGGACCCTGCGCTACCCCGAGCGCGTGGCCCATGCGGTGGTGGTCGCAAGTGCGCCCAACCTCACCGCCGAGAACATCGCCTTCAACGAAGTGGCAAGACGCGCCATCGTCACTGACCCTGACTTTCATGGCGGCCATTTTTACAAGCACGGCGTGGTGCCCGCAAGAGGTCTGCGCATTGCGCGAATGATTGGTCACATCACCTACTTAAGCGACGATGTGATGAATGAAAAGTTTGGCCGTGAACTGCGCGATGCCGTCACGCACAACGCCACAGGCTATCGCTATTCCACACAAGACGTCGAGTTTCAAATTGAAAGCTACTTGCGCCATCAAGGCGATAAGTTCAGTGAGTACTTTGATGCCAACACTTACCTTCTGA
>RFXU01000082.1 GCA_009921505.1 Flavobacteriaceae bacterium | reverse complement strand
GTTGAGGTGATGGCCCTGATTACCCTCACCAAGATTGCTATTTATTATTTGCTCAAGAAATACCGTATTCTCCTCAAAGGAAACCTGCGCCGAGTAGTGATTGTAGGGCTAAATCAGAAGACGGATCAGTTGCGGAAGTTTTTTGAGGAAAAGCCAGAATACGGCTATGTGCTGCTTAAGACCTTCAATTTGTCAGGAAAGGACGCCTATAGCCTCGAGCAATGCCTAGAGTACATCGACAACAATCAAATTGATGAGATTTACGCCTCAGTGGCACAGCTGGACAATGCGACCATGAATCAGCTCATCGACTATGCGGACAACAACCTCAAGATTTTAAAATTCCTCCCGGACAACAAAGACATTTACAGCAAGCGGCTGGACTTTACTTATTACGGATATTTGCCCATTATCTCTATGCGTAAAATTCCTATTGACGAGCCGTTTAACAAGTTTGTCAAAAGGAGTTTTGATGTGGTTTTGGCCATTTTTATCATTGTTTGTATCCTTTCTTGGCTCACGCCAATTTTGGGCTTGATCATTAAACTGGAGTCCAAAGGCCCCATCTTTTTTAAGCAAAAGCGCAATGGCTTAGACTACAAGGAATTTTACTGTTATAAGTTCCGCTCTATGCGTCCGAATCCAGAGGCCCACTTATATCAGATTTCAAAAAATGATCCTCGAGTCACCCGTATCGGTAAGATCATTCGAAAAACAAGTATCGATGAGTTGCCTCAGTTTATCAATGTGCTCAAAGGCGAAATGTCTGCAGTGGGCCCACGGCCACACATGGTCAGTCACACCCATATGTACGCTGAAAAAATTGACAAGTTTATGGTGCGGCATTTTATTAAGCCCGGCATTACAGGTTTGGCACAGGTGAGCGGATTTCGCGGTGAGGTGGAAGACGACAACCACATTATAAATCGCGTGAAATACGATATTTTCTATCTGGAAAACTGGTCCTTGTTACTCGATATAAAGATTGTATTCCAAACCATCTTCAATGCCCTTCGCGGGGAAGAGAAAGCCTATTGATTTATGAGCGATAAGCGTGTGTCTGTTATAATGCCCGCCTATAACAATGCGCCTTTTATCGGCGCCGCAATTGAAAGTGTATTGGCACAAACGCACCCGCATTGGGAACTGCTCATTGTCGATGACGCCTCGAGTGACGAAACTTTAGCAAGAGCAGAACAATTTCAAGCGCAAGATCAAAGAATAAAAGTCTTTGTCATGGCCGAAAACCAAGGCGCATCCTTCTGCCGTAACTACGCTACAAAAAAATCGACCGGGGATTTTATCGCTTTTCTTGATGCGGATGACCTTTGGGCGCCCGAAAAATTAGAGCGTCAATTGGCTTTTATGCAAGCGCATGACCTGGGGGTTAGTTATACGTCATATAATCAAGTGGATCTCGAGGGTAAGGACCGAGGCATTGTGGTTCAGGCCTTGACACAGCTCAGTGCGGACAAGCAAAAAACCAATAATTTTATTGGCAATCTCACCGGGATGTATGCAGTTGAAAAGGTTGGACGGCTTATGGCCCCTGAGATGCGCAAGCGTCAGGATTGGGCCCTTTGGCATAAAGCGATCACGCTGAGCGCGGTGCCTGCCAAAGGCATGGCTGAGATATTGGCGACTTACAGGGTGAGCCCGGGGTCAATGAGCAGCAGAAAATGGGGGCTGGTTCAACACAACTTTGCTTTTTACCGCCAATACTTAGAATATTCGTGGGTCAAATCTGCCCTATGGCTGATGGTGTTTTTTGTGGTCTATTTCATTGAGCGCCCACGTTATATCAAAAAGACAAAGGGTTAATCGTCTTACTTGATTCTAAAAAAAGGCTTGAAACATTTCTCTTGAAGTTGCTCTGGGCAGCATTTGACAGTATATCAGATCGCTAAATCCTCTTAGTGCGCTTAAGCCTGGTCCATTAAATTAGAGAACTGTCTGAGTTTGCCCCGCTTACTGCGATCTAAAACAGTTTCATGTACCATGCGCACGCTTAGCCCCATCCCGACATAAGTTTCAAGGGCCTTCTGAATTTTGTGGGTTTCATCGGCACTAAGTGGGCGCGCACTGACATAGCGGATGACAAACTGATCCAGCTCGTGTTGCTCGACCACAAACTCAGAAACCGGGCTTTGGTCACTGATGACCGCTTTAGTGACATAGTAAAAGGTAAGCCCCGGCACTTTTTTGTCTCCGGGTAAATGAGCCATATCATTGGTGCGCCCCAGGAGCCCAGCGAGTTTTGGCGCTGCGGGGGTTGAGGTTTTGTCCCACTGGGCCAGATCCCCAATGTCGTAGCGAATCAGGGCGTGTGCCTTATTGTGGAGGGCCGTCAGAATTACCCGCCCATGGTTTCCCGACTCTACGGGCTGCCCAAAATCATCAACCAGTTCAAGAAAAACAGAGGTTTGGTTGATCTCCAGAGCCCCACCCACATTGGCCATGGCAATCACGCCAAGTTCACTGGCACCATATTCGTTTATGACCGGAACACCCAAAGCCTGTTCAAGCATGGTTTTGTCTTCATCAAACAACATCTCACTGGTAACAATGCAGCCTTTAAGGCTCGGGCACAACGCTTTGAGTACGATGGATTTTTGCGTCAAATATTGCCCCAAACGCACAATAGACGAGGTGTATCCGTTAAGATAGCCAAAGGGATATTTTTTAAAGCGCGCGAGCATAAGGTCGAGCTTAGCGTCAGAGAGATCAAAAATGACCATACGCTGTCGACGAGCTAACCAGTCTTTTAAACGCTCCTTTTGTCGCGCCCACCCCTGTAGAGGAATACCATAAAACCGAGCTTCTAGATCCACGCCCAACTCAACACCCCACTTCGCGTAGAGCTGTTTAATTTCTGCCCAGCTGTAGGCATGGGCATAACGGTCTTTGACAAAGACAAAGGGGTGGCCGCTGCTTCCAGAGGTTTTATGCTTGTGCGTGTTTTTTGCGGTATATCCTTGAGCATAGCGCTCGGAAAGCGGGCGCTGTAGATCGCTTTTTGTCATGATCGGCAAGCGAGACCAAAGCAGTTCTAGGTCCTGCGCTAGTAGCGTCTCAATAACTTCTGTATCGTTTTCAGGCTCTTTTTCTCGAGATTTACCCTGGAGATGATCCAGCACGAGATGTCGATAATAAGGCGAATTTTCCAGATGGTGACGCACTATGGCTTTGCGTTGATGCTCGATCCATTCCACCAATTGATGGGCAGGCAAGCCGCTGAGTCGACGATGATCGCGCTCTGCTTTTTTTATGGGGAATCCATTGACCTCTAGTGTTCTTTCGAACCAACTCATGCGGATGCTTTAATACCTGCAAAATAAGCATTTAATTTCGCTTGCTCGTACGGGGAAATTCTAAAGCGAAACCTTTATTTTTGTCTTCACAACACGGGATTCAGCGCGGCAAAGACATATTAAAGCGGCCCGATACAACATACTGCAGATGAATATTTTAGTCCTAGGTTCTGGTGGACGTGAACACACCTTTACCCATCAAATCGCCAAAAGCACCAAGTGTGACGCCCTTTTTGTTGCGCCAGGAAATGCTGGGACCGCACAAATTGCGACGAACCTCGAGATCAGCGTTACTGATTTTCAAGGCATCAAGGCGGCTGTACTGACCCACCAGATTGACATGGTTGTGGTAGGCCCTGAAGACCCGCTTGTTCAAGGGATTTATGATTTTTTTAAAGGGGACGATCAGCTTTCACAGGTCATGATCATCGGCCCATCAGCGGCTGCTGCGGCTCTTGAAGGCAGTAAAGAGCGCGCCAAAGAATTTATGTCAGCTCACGGCATTCCCACTGCAGCCTACGCCAGTTTTACAGCCGAGACCTTAGCTCAGGGCAAGGCGTTTTTAGAGACGTTAAACCCTCCTTATGTGCTTAAGGCAGATGGACTCGCAGCAGGCAAAGGCGTTTTGATTCTAAAGGATTTGGAAGAGGCCAAAACAGAATTAGAGGCCATGTTGGCGCATGCTAAATTTGGGACAGCCAGCGCCAAAGTGGTTATTGAAGAGTTTTTAGACGGTATCGAACTCAGTGTATTTGTCTTGACCGATGGACAGAATTACAAGGTGCTCCCCACGGCCAAAGATTACAAACGTATTGGAGAGGGCGACCAAGGACTCAATACCGGCGGTATGGGCGCTGTTTCGCCCGTGCCTTTCGCCACGCCTGAGTTTATGGAAAAAATTGAGACGCGTATTGTTAAACCAACGGTCGATGGGATCAAAAAAGAGGGCTTAGTCTATCAAGGGTTTATCTTTATCGGTCTGATCAAAGTTGGGGAGGACCCATTTGTTATCGAGTACAACGTCCGTATGGGTGATCCTGAAACAGAAGTCGTTCTACCCCGCATTGAAACCGACCTCTTGGAATTGCTCGAGGCCACAGCACGCGGCAAACTCGACAGTATACGTTTAAGGGTGACGCCACAATCGGCAGCGACCATTATGGCGGTGTCTGGAGGATACCCAGAGGCCTACGAAAAAGGCAAACCAATTCACGGTTTAAATCAGGCGGAACAAGGAATGGTATTTCACGCGGGGACGGCGCTCGATTCCGGAGATGTTGTGACCAGCGGGGGACGCGTTTTGGCGGTCACTTCTTTAGATGATGATTTCAGACAGGCCATAAAAAAATCTTATCAAACATTGAGTAAAATCTCGTTTGATAAGATGTATTATCGAAAGGATATCGGTTTTGACCTCTAAGAGTCGCCGAGATAAGAGTGCGCCGTTTGACTGCGGTCCTCTTCTCCTCGTTCATTGAATTGGGCCAATTGCTTCATCCAATAATAGAAAGCCACAAAAAAGATCCCAATGAACACCCAAGTCATGAGGTTTGCTCCCCACCAATTGCTCAATTCGAATTCACGAACAGCGTTAAGTGGTGTAAGCAAAAGCGCGTCTACCAAAGATTCAATGCCTTCAAAAAAACCTTTCCAAGTCATAAGTCTTATATTTAGACGACAAAAATAGAGAATAGGGCTTATGTTGACAAGCTTTTTTGGGAATTCTAAATCGATAAATTACATCCTATTGGCTGCAGCCTTGCCCTTAGTTTTAGGCTTGCGCTTTTGGGTCACGTTTTCAGGCCTGCCTTCTTTTATGCAAGTTCTAGAGCTCATTGGTCAATCCGGGCTGTTGATTTTTTCACTGTTGCTCCTTGATTTTGTCATTAGAAAAAACAAATTAACCCAACCCAACACCTATGGATTATGGTGGTTTTTCTGTGGGATTGTCGCTGCCGTAGAACCCGGAGACCTCCTTCAGGCTCTTGTTTTGACACTTTCTTTGCTTTCTTTACGCCGAATGATGAGCTTGGCTAACGAGCAAAACTTAGAAAAGAAAATTTTTGATGCGGCCCTTTGGATCTTTATGGTTTCCATGTTTTACCCGTGGTTTCTTTGGATGATTTTGGCCTTGTACATGGCTGTGGCACAACTCAATCAAATCGCTTGGCGTTATTATTTTATTCCCCTCTTTTCAGCGTTGTGTCTTGGGTTAATTTTAGCAGGGGCCATGGCCGTATTCCCTGAAATCACGGCGGCAGTTCCAGGAGGCGATGCATTGGTAAGTCTGGAGCTTGAACCCCTTAATTGGTCTTGGCCAAAGCCGATCTGGTTGCAATTGGGCTTAGCCGCAGGGGCCTTATTGCTCGTAACCACTCTAGTGCGCTTGCCCTTGGCATACAAAGAAGGCACAACCATGCGTCAAGGACATTTTCAATGGGTTTGGCGTGTTTTGATCATGGTGCTGGTTCTTGCTGGTTTTTCTCTCGACCAAAAAACAGAAGTATTTATATGGCTGGTTTTGCCCTTGACCTCAATTCTGTACGCCAATAGCTTAGAACTAAAACAACCCAGTTGGATGCGTGAGTTTTTAGCCTTTTTGCCTTTGGTAATGCCATTGGCGCAACTCCTTTTAAAATAAAGTATCTTTGTGGCAAAGTTGTGCTTATGTTTACCCAAAATGCCCTAGAAATTTTTGAACAAGTCATTACAGATTATCATATCAAGGACGATCCGTACCAAACTTTTGAAAATCCATACGACTCCAAGGCAGAGGTTTTGAATCATCTGCTCTATCGTAAATGCTGGATTGACACGGTCCAATGGCATTATGAAGACATTATTAGAGACCCTCAAATAGATCCTGTTGCGGCCTTGACCCTCAAGCGACAAATCGATGCCTCGAATCAAGATCGCACCGATATGGTTGAATATATTGACAGTTATTTTTTAGAGCAATACAAAGAAGTAACCCCAAAGAATTCAGCAACCATTAACACGGAGAGTCCTGCTTGGGGGGTGGACCGATTGTCTATTTTGGCCTTAAAAATTTATCATATGCATCAGGAGACGCAGCGTCCTGATGCGAGTGCGGCGCATAAAACGGCCTGTCAAACTAAACTTGATGTGCTTTTGGAACAACGTCACGATTTGAGTACCGCCATAGAACAACTCTTAAAGGACATTGCCGCTGGGGATAAATACATGAAAGTCTACAAGCAGATGAAAATGTATAACGACGACGAGCTAAACCCAGTGCTGCGCGGTCAAAAATAATTCGTGAGCCAGCGTCCGCGACATATTGCCGTAGTGCGATTTTCAGCCATGGGCGATGTGGCCATGTTGTTTCCGGTGCTGCGCGCTGTATTGGCGCAAAATGACATAGAAATTACGCTGCTCACGCGACCCCAATTTGCGCCTATCTTTTCCTCATTGAGTGGGCTGCACATAAAAACGGTGGACTTAAAAAAGCATTATAAGGGGCCTGTCGGACTTTGGCAACTCGCGCGTGAAATAAAAGCCCTGAATCCAGATGATTTTTTAGACCTGCACGATGTCTTGCGCACCAAGATACTCCAGCGCTATTTGCGATTTTTGGGTGTGAACACTAGCACGTTTAACAAAGGGCGGGCTGAGAAAAAACAGCGCGTTAAACATTTTGACCCAAGCCTTCCTTGGCTTAAGAGCACCCATCAGCGCTACGCCGAGGGTTTTGAAGCTTTAGGACTCAAGGTCGGGCTCAATCAAGGGGCAAACGCCATTGACTCAGATAAATCAGTCGTCCAAAAGCGCAGTCCGCTAGTGCAGGACTTTTTAGATTCTTTAAAGACGCAAAGCACTTTAAACACTCAAAGCGGGGCGTGTATTGGATTTGCGCCATTTGCGGCCTTTGCGGGCAAAACATATCCTCTAGATCTTGCTCAAAACCTTTGCGAAGTCCTAGTTCGAAAAGGCCATCGGGTGTTCCTCTTCGGGGCCCCAGGAGAAGAGGCAAGGCAACTGGCTGACCTGGCCAAAAATCAAGAAGGGACTCATGTCTTGGCCGGTAAGTGGACTTTTGCTCAAGAGTTAGAGTTGATGAGCGCCTTAGATTTGATGGTTGCCATGGACAGTGGTAATGGACATTTGGCGGCAAACTTTGGTCTTCCTGTGATTACCCTTTGGGGGGCCACACATCCTAGTTTGGGCTTTATGCCCTTTGGCCAAGGCCCTGAACGACAATTATATGCCGATCGCCGTCAATACCCCGAATTACCCACATCGGTGTACGGGAATAAGCTTCCTCAAGGGTATGCGCAGATAATGCGCAGTATCCCCGTGGAAGACATCGTTGAAAAAGTCGAAGACCTTTTGGGTTAGGCCTGGTCGTAATCTACAGTAAGCTGATCACTTTGTGCTAAAGTTTGACAGGTCAGTACCAAGCCTTCAGCAACTTCACCATCAGTTAAAATTTGGTTTTTGATCATTTGTGCTTGGCCCTGAGTTACACGAGCAATACAGGAACTGCAAATTCCCCCTTGACAAGAATAGGGAGGGTCCAGGTCGTGCTTGAGGGCAGCGTCGAGCACGGGGGTATTTTTGTCGATATGCAGCACGGTAGATGCTCCATCGAGTACAATGGTCAAAGCGCATTGTCCCTCTTTAACCTCAGCAGTACCTTCTGCACTGCTAAAAAATAATTCATCGTGTATGCTGTCCTTAGAGGCGCCGAACTCAGGGAGAGCCTCTTTTAAGGTTTGGATCATTTGTTCGGGACCGCAAAGTAAATATTGGTCAAAGGAGACTCCTGCCAGTTCATTTTGAAACAAGTGCTTTATGGTCCCTGATTCTATACGCCCAAAACGCACATCCTGAACTGAGGCGCGTGAGTAAAACAAGATCATTTTAAAGCGGTCAGGATAGTTGTTTTCGAGGGTTTTAAGTTCCTCTAAAAACATAGCCTCTTCGGGGGATTGGTTTCCGTAGACCAAAGTGAATTTAGCCATTGGTGCAACGGCCATCACTTCTTGAATCATCCCCATAATAGGAGTGATCCCACTGCCCGCGGCGAATCCGAGATAATGCTGTCGGTCTTCTGCAGAGGGACTGATCGTAAATTGCCCTTGCGGCGCCAAGACCTTCAATGATTCACCTTCTTTTAGAACATCATGGGCCCAAGTAGAAAAGGTGCCGCCAGACACTTTTTTTATCCCCACTTTCCAAGTGTTTTGACTCGGGGCAGAACAAAGGGAATAGGACCGGCGGACTTCCGCGTGGTCTATCTCTTGAATTAAGGTCAAGTATTGCCCCGCTTTGTAAGCAAAATTCGTTTGTAATTCCTCTGGGACCGCGAGAGTCAGCTCCACAGAACTCGGCGTTAGCGATCGTTTTTGGGTTACGTTCAATTCTATAGCATGCGTCATGAACAATTTTTTTTCAAAAATACAAATTCACGAGTTTAAATGGGTGCTGGGTGAGAACATAATCCCCTATTTTTGACCCTAAAATCAGGCTCTTA
>RFXU01000081.1 GCA_009921505.1 Flavobacteriaceae bacterium | reverse complement strand
AAAATCAATGATGGTATAACAAATGTCGTCTGCAGCCTCCACCAAATAAGCTAATGGATGGCGGGTAAACCGACCGGAATCTAATTTGTTCAGCCCTAATTCTTCGGCCACTTCCTCAAAAAAGGCACGATCTTGAGCAAAATATCCATATTTTTTATCGGCACAATGAGCACTGGGCTTTTTGGGCAATGAACCCTTGGGATACTTCATAAAAGCCCCCAAAGTGGCAAAAGACAAACGTAAGCCCCCATCGACCCCGTCACGCGTTTGGGTGAGCATTTTAAACCCATTTGCGTTTCCTTCAAAGTCACATAAATCTTGGTACTCCTCACGGGT
This sequence comes from Flavobacteriaceae bacterium, assembly GCA_009921505.1. Lineage (GTDB taxonomy): Bacteria > Bacteroidota > Bacteroidia > Flavobacteriales > Flavobacteriaceae > BACL21. The sequence continues at coordinate 8,686 of RFXU01000081.1, read as the reverse complement.
CATATCAGAAGCATATTGCTGCCCTGCCCCAGTCTTAAAAAAATCGCCGATGGCCTTTTCTCCGCTATGCCCAAAAGGAGGATTGCCAATATCATGGGCTAAGGCAGCAGCTGCGACTACCGCCCCAAAATCATTGGGTTGATACCCATGAATGGACCCTAAATGGGGATGTCGTTCTAAAAGGGCACGGCCTACAGCACGGCCTAAAGATCGCCCAACCACAGAGACTTCTAAACTATGGGTCAATCGCGTGTGCACAAATGAATTTTTTGATAATGGAATCACTTGTGTCTTATCCTGCAAGCTTCTGAAGTGTGACGAAAAAATTATTCGGTCGTAATCGACCTCAAACCCCAAGCGGGTTTCATCTTGTTCAATGCGCAGTCGCTTATGCTGATCGCCCTGTCTTTTCAAGGACATCAGTTGTTCCCAAGTCATCATAAATTTTTTACTCCAGATTATTACTGAAGCAAGATAGGTTTTTTGGTTCATTTTCAAAACGACCTTAAGCACATAACATTGAGGTAACCTTTATGTGATACAAACATAATTTCGGGATAACCTCGAGGTTACATTCAGGGGTCATCTTTGCAGCGAGTATTTAAAACACATGATGAGAAAAATTTTAATCACGACATTATTTAGTTTAATGTCATTGATTTCTGTTGGGCAAACAACAGGATCAATTGTTGGGCTTTTGACCGACAAAGAATTCAACAATGAACCATTGGCCTTTGCCAATGTAATTATCAAAGGTCAGAATACAGGGACAACCTCTGATTTTGACGGTCTGTATGCTCTAGAGGATTTACCTGTGGGGTCATACACTATTGTCTATAGCTTCGTAGGTTATGAAACTGTAGAAATCGACAATATTGTTGTAGAAGAGGACAAAGTGACCACAGTAAACGTACCGATGGGGGCGAGTGCTGCGACTTTGGAAGAAGTTGTGATCACCACTACGGTTCGTAAAGAAAGTGAAGTGGCCTTATTGTTGGAGCAAAAAAATGCGGTAACGCAAAAGACAGCCATTGGCGCTCAAGAGCTTTCACGTAAAGGTGTGGGTGATGCAGCGACCGCTGTCTCTAAAGTAACCGGGATATCCAAACAAGAGGAAGGTTCAGGCAACATTTTTGTCCGTGGATTGGGAGACCGATACAATGTGACCACGCTTAATGGCTTACCCCTGCCTTCAGACGACCCATCACGCAAAAATATCAACCTAAGTATTTTCAGCACAGACATCGTTGAAAATATCGGAATCGACAAAACCTTTAACCCAGAACAATATGCCGATTTTGCTGGGGCTAATATCAATATCGATTCGAAGAATGCCATGGCCAACGGTATAATTTCTGTGAGTTTGGATTCTGGATTCAACACCATTACCCAAACCCAAGATCAGTTTTATCGCACAGATGGTCCAGACAACTTTGGGTTTTACGACATCAATTATCCCGCATTTGCACTGAATAATTACAATTTTGAAACCAGCTGGGATCGCCGCGCGGCCAACGCGCCTGCGAACTTAGGCTTGACCATCCAAGGTGGAGATAGCTTCCAAATCGGAGAGGACACCAAGCTGACCGTATTTGGGGTTGGGGCGCATAGCAATCAATACCAATACCGCGAAGGAATATCGCGCGGGGGGGTTGAAGTGAGCTCAGTGCCCAATGCGGATTTCGATTATGTCAATTATCAGTACAGCACCAATACCACGTTAATGGGTGATGTTGGAATCAAGCACAAAAATCTTAACATAAACTACAGTGGGTTATTGCTCAATACCTCAAACGAACAGCAGTTAGAGAATTATGGGGTCATTGACAAGGATGACGACGCCTCACAAGGCGGTGGATTTATTCAGCGTGCGGTTTTTACCCGCACCAACCTCATCGTTAACCAACTGCATGCAGACTATAAGGTAAACGATCGCATTAACATCAATGCATCAGGTTCTTACAGCTTCCTTCAAAGTGCTGAGCCCAATCGTCGCCAAGTCACTTTGGTTCCCCAAGATTTGGATGAGCCAGACGGACCAAAGTCTTTTGAGTTCGTTTCTGCAGCCTCAAGTAATCACAGATTTTATGCTGATCTCTATGAAGAGGAAATTGCAAGTGCCTTTGAAACTTCAATAAAGTTGTTCAAAAATGAGGAGGACGAGTATGATGGCAATCTTGCCTTAGGCTTTAGTTCTCGTAACAAAGACGTCGATTTTTCAGCAACCCAATTTAACTTTCGTATCAATCGTGGTGCAGGAATTGTTCAGCCAATTGTCGAAAACATTTATGATGTCGACGCCTACTTTAATCAGGACAACCTCAATGCCGGATTATTCCGAATTGAAACCTTTAGAGGGAGTGCTGATGTGGCCAATGCCTTAGATCCTCAAACCTATGGCGGGACGCAAAGCATCATGGCTGGATATGCAAACTTCTCATATACATTTAACCCAAAATTCACCATGATTGTGGGTTTACGCGGGGAGCAGATCAACCAAGATATCGCCTGGTCTACCTCTTTGGATCCTGACGGAGACAGCAACAGCCTCGATGTATTCCAACTCTTACCGGCACTTTCAATGAAGTACACCCTTACCGAGGATCAAAACTTTAAGTTCGCCGCAAGTAAGACTTACACCTTGCCTCAATACAAGGAGCGTGCTCCATTTTTATTTCAGGAGGTAAATCAAGATTACTTTGGTAATCCATTTTTAACGGCTTCTACAAACTACAATATCGATGCTAAATGGGAATTGTTTCCGTCCAATTCGGAACTTCTTTCTGTAGGTCTTTTTGCTAAAATCATTCAAAACCCGATCAACACGGTAACCATTCAATCGGCCGCCAATGATATTAGCTGGGCCAATACAGGAGATCAAGCTACTGCCCTGGGAATTGAAATTGAATCGCGCAAGGAGCTGATGAGTCGTGAGACAGAATATGCTGACTTTACCAATACGCAGAAACTTACCGCTGGATTGAATCTGGCCTATATGGATACAAACCAAGATTTAAATGGCGAAAAAGTTTTTCAAGAGGCAGGCCTTAGTTTTGATCCTACTTATTCGTCAACGGGTATAACAGGGGCTTCGGACCTTGTGGCCAATGCGGATATCAGTTTTTACAAAGACTTTAAAGAACACAAGAATGTGCTTATTACCCTGGCAGCGAACTATTTCTCAGACCGAATTTTTGCCCTAGGAAATTTTGGAAAAGGGAATATCGTAGAAAAAGGTGTGCCGACCTTAGATTTTGTAGCGAAATCACAAATTACAAAACAACTCAGTATTGGTTTATCTGCCAAAAACCTTTTAAATCCGAGCATCGAACGATTCCAAGAAGCCGTAGATGGCGATGTAAACCCGATTCGTGACCGAATTCAGGAACAAGCCACTACTGTACTTTCATTCAAGCGCGGTTATGATTTGAAAATTTCTCTCAATTATACTTTTTAAATACTCATCAATCAATTCAAACAGTTATTAATTAAAATCAAAAAAAAATGAAACGATCTATTGTAAAATTAAGTTTAGGTATGGCGCTTTTGGCCGTAGCTTATTCTTGTAGCAAGGATGACAGCAATACGCCAGATCCTCAGGCAGCAACCTGTGATGACGGAATCCAAAACGGCGATGAAACCGGTGTTGACTGTGGTGGTTCTGCTTGTGAGCCTTGTGCGGTTGACAATATCCTAGAAGGTGATGTTACTACTGATGTAACCTTAGACGCCGCTATCGGATATGAACTTGCCGGAGCTTATGTAGTGCGCTCAGGGGCGTCACTTACTATTCCAGCTGGGACAGTAATCTCTGCTACTGGTGGTACTTCTGCTTATATCGCTGTAGAGCGTGGAGCACAAATCTTTATTAACGGTAACGCTTCTGCTCCTGTAGTAATGACTTCAGGTGCGTCAAGCCCAGCACCAGGTGACTGGGGTGGACTTGTGGTATGTGGTGATGCCCCAACCAACAAAGGATCTAACGTAACTTCAGAAGTTGCTGATTTGACTTACGGTGGAAGCAACGCTAATGACAATTCTGGTTCTATCCGTTATTTGCGTGTAGAATACACTGGAGCAACCTTCTCTAACGATAAAGAATTTAACGGAGTTTCGTTATTCGGTGTTGGTGCTGGAACTACTTTTGAATACGTTCAGTCTTACCAAGGTGGTGACGACGGAATTGAGTTCTTTGGAGGAACTGTAGATGGAGACAACTTAGTGTCTATCGGAAGTGGTGATGATTCTATCGACTTCGCTGACGGATGGCAAGGAAATGGTACTGACTGGTATATCGCCGATGGTGCTAAAGCTGGAATCGAAGGGTCAAACAACGGTGACGACGGAAACGCCCAGCCTGTAACAACGACTACACTAACAAACATTACTGTAGTAGGTCCAGTTACTGAAGGTGCACTTTATTTTAAAGAAGGTGGTGGAAACTTTACCATCAACAACTTCTACACCAGTAATGTTGACCTTGGGGTAAAAGTAAAAGACACAGATGCTGAGGCTGCTGCACGTATCGAAGCTGGTGCTCTTGCAATCAACAACATTCAATTTGCTGATGCTCCTGCTGGTTTAGAAATCACAGATTATATTGGTGCAAACCAATCATTCTACACTCAAGGGGTGAATACAGGTGCTGGAAATGGTGCTTCTTCACCTGACTGGGCTGCTGGATGGACTGTAGGTTTGGACAATAGTGGACCTTCAGGTTCTGAAAACCTTGCTGGTGAAGTAACTGGCGATGTTACTTTAGATGCCACTATCGATTATCAATTAACCAGTGCTTTTGTCGTACAGAGCGGGGCGTCATTGACTATTCCTGCAGGAACGACTATTCGTGCGACTGGTGGAACTGCAGCATACATCGCTGTAGCTCGTGGAGGACAAATCTTCATCGAAGGAACAGCATCAAACCCAGTCGTTATGACATCTGGTGCGTCAAACCCTGCCCCTGGAGACTGGGGAGGACTTGTAGTCTGTGGTGATGCCCCTACCAACAAAGGAAGTAACGTAACTTCTGAAGTTGCTGACTTGACCTATGGTGGAAGCAATATGATGGACAACTCTGGTTCTATCCGTTACTTACGTGTAGAATACACTGGAGCTACTTTCTCTAACGATAAAGAGTTTAACGGTGTTTCTTTATTCGGTGTGGGCGCTGGAACTACTTTTGAGTATGTTCAGTCTTACCAAGGTGGTGACGACGGAATTGAATTCTTCGGAGGAACAGTATCTGGAGATTATCTAGTGTCAATCGGAAGTGGTGACGATTCTATCGACTTTGCAGACGGATGGCAAGGAAATGGTTCTTACTGGTATATCAAAGACGGTGCAAAAGCAGGTATTGAAGGATCAAACAATGGTGACGACGGAAATGCAAGTCCTGTAACTACGACTATGCTAAGCAATATCACTGTAGTAGGTCCTGTTACCGAAGGAAAGATACTGACGCAGAAGCTGCTGTTCGCATCGAGAATGGTGACTTGAGCATCAACCCAATGCAATTTGACAATCCAGCAGCTGGATTTGAAATCACTGATTACATTGGAGCAAACCAAAGCTTTGTAGTAGAAGGACCAACTTCAGGAGCAGGAAATGGTGCCGCTGCACCAAGCTGGGCTTCTGGATGGACTTCAGGACTATAAGCAATATCAATTAAGTGTTGTTCGCTGTATTCAATACAATACGGCAAAAGAAAAACGGCCTCCCGATGGGAGGCCGTTTTGTTTTAATCTAGCATTTTTCTATTCCTCATAACGAGTTACCACAGTTTGGTCATTAATTTCTAGGTGGGTAACCTGAGCGATTTTAGAAGCGTCATATTCAACCAATATCAAACGATCATTATTATAGAAGCTCCATAATCCAACTTTTTTTCCATTAAAGTATTGACCTTGTGACTGTTTTTCTCCTTTGTCATTATAACTGGTCCATAACCCGTGTAATTCATTTCGAAGGTTATAGGTGCCTGTTTGCGCTATAACACCATTATCATGATAAAATTTTGCTATGATTTCTTGTCCTTCAATTGTGAAAGAATTTTTGCTTTCACTTTGAGCATTGACGATTGTAAACATCATCATTAAAGCGATTGTAAGCGATAGATTTTTCATAGGTTTTGCGTTTTGACACTGCTAAGATAACAAATTATAACATTCAATTAAAGTTTAGGTAACATTAAATTAACATTAAATGCATAACAAATTGACAATCAGTTTTTTAATATTTTATAGAACAAGCCTTTATTAATAAAATCATAATGTTCTGGTGATAATTTATCGATGTTATAGTGTTTATTTCACATGTGTTTTAAATCACACTGGGCCTGGTTTTTGCCGACCGGCCTGATAAAAGGTCGCGCAACGCGGCCTTTTTTATTTGAATAATTCACTAAAGAATAACGCCCTCATATTCATTATTTGTTTGAGGATAGTTTATTTTTGACTCTGTTTAGGTTTATGCCTAATTGAATACTTAGTACGTTAAAACTATGGAGACTACTTACATTTTTCTACTTGTTGTACTCGCATTGCTCGCGATCACTGATTTAATTGTGGGGGTGAGCAATGATGCGGTAAACTTTCTGAATTCAGCAATAGGATCAAAAGCGATTTCGTTCAGAACAATCATGATTATTGTAAGTGTCGGAATATTTTTAGGCGCTGTGTTTTCCAGTGGAATGATGGAAGTTGCCAGGAAAGGTATTTTTGTGCCGAGTCAATTTTACTTCGACGAAATCATGATCATTTTCCTAGCGGTGATGATTACGGATATTTTGCTGCTCGATTTTTTCAATACCCTCGGGATGCCCACTTCTACCACAGTGTCTATTGTATTTGAGCTTTTAGGTGCTGCGGTGATCATATCGACCATCAAAATTTTAGCGGAACAAAATGGGTCAATATCAGAAATATCAGGGTATATCAATACAACGAAAGCGACTGAGATAATTTTTGGCATCTTGCTTTCCGTGTTCATTGCATTTATCATCGGGGCAGTCGTTCAGTGGATCTCACGCTTGATATTTACTTTTCAGTATAATCAAAAAATGAAGGCCCTCGGGTCGATTTTTGGCGGTATCGCCTTGGCGTCAATATTTTATTTTATCCTTTATAAAGGCTTAAAAGGCACGCCCTACTATGATTCTTATAAGGATATTTTAGACAAACAACTTGGGGTCATTTTATTAGCCATTACCCTATCGTGCACCCTATTTTCTTTTGTCTTTACCAACCTGCTTAAAAAGAACATCCTTGTTGTGGTTGTGGGCGCAGGAACATTTGGCTTGGCGCTGGCCTTTGCGGGTAATGATTTGGTCAATTTCATTGGTGTGCCTATGGCCGCATACCACTCTTTTGAAGCTTGGTCCTCTTCTGGGGTAACACCGAGTGAATTCTCCATGGTTGTTCTGGAGCAAAAAGTTCCAGCCGAATCACTCATCCTTATGTTTTCAGGGGGAATTATGGTCCTAACCTTATGGTTTTCAAAGAAAGCTAAGACAGTAACCGAAACAACGATCAATTTATCAAGACAGGGCGATGGCCATGAAAAATTCAAGCCCAATTTAGTGGCTCGTTATCTGGTAAGATCAGGTGTTTGGTTGGGAGATCTGACGTATAAAGGAATCCCAAATCAAACCATAGCAAAAATAAACCGGAGATTTTCAAATGATTTTGAAGACGCGAGTATAATCAATAAAGATGACGCCCCTGCTTTCGATCTAATTCGTGCCTCAGTAAATATAGTAGTTGCGGGTATTCTAATTTCCATTGCAACTTCCATGAAACTGCCCCTTTCAACAACTTATGTAACCTTTATGGTCGCTATGGGAACTTCTCTCGCGGACCGTGCTTGGGGTCGAGAAAGCGCTATTTATCGCGTGGCTGGGGTTATTAACGTCATTGGAGGGTGGTTTTTGACTGCTCTAGTGGCATTTTTAGTAGCTGGTATCCTCGCCTTGGTTTTTTATTATGGCGGCATTGCATCAATAATCGTGGTATTAATCCTCACTATTGGTGTTTTGTTGAGAAACTATATCCTACATAATACAAATAGTGTTATTAGTCTCAAAAGACTCAGAATTAGTTCAGAAAATAAAAGTATTCGCCAAATTATTGAAGAAAGCTCCAAGAGTATTTCTCAAATATTGAATAATACATTGTCGGTTTATACCAATAATTTCACGGGGCTTGCTAAACGTGATGAAAAGTCATTGAAGAAAACTAAAAAGAATGCAGACAAACTCATAAACGACATCGAAGAATTAAGAGGAGATTTGTTCTACTTCATCAAAGGACTTGAAGAAAATAGTATTGATGGCAGTAAATTTTATATCGATATGCTTGTTCATCTCACTGATTTGGGTCAATCGTTAGAGCTTATTACACGCAAGAGCTACAAACACGTTATAAACAATCACAAGTCATTGAGATTTAGTCAAATAAAAGAATTCCAGGAGATCAATAAATCTTTGACTTCAATATTTGTTCAGCTTGAAGGCATCTATAAAAACATGAAGTTCGATTCTCTAGAGCCGTACTTAATAGAAATGAAAGAATTGAGCGAAAGTATTTCGGTTAAAATCAACAATCAAGTGGCCCAGACGCGCGCAGAAGAATCGAGTCCTAAGAATACGGCCCTTTATTTTAGTTTAATGCTAGAAACTAAAGATTTAATA
>RFXU01000009.1 GCA_009921505.1 Flavobacteriaceae bacterium | reverse complement strand
CTGCAAAAGAAAAGTTTTAATTCCAATTTTTAGTTTATGAAAAAAATTACTTCGAAAAATTTATCAAAAAGATTAGCACAATACGGTGCAATGTCTGCAGCGGTTATGGCCGGTGCCGATGCCAATGGTCAAGTGGTTTATACCGATGTTGACCCAGACGTTACCCTACAAGTTGGTGATGTATTCTCTTTAGATTTTGAGGGAGACACCTTCGAAGATTTATCCATTAACAATCCTGACGGTTTAGCCGGTGGTAACGCTGCAATTGTATTCCCAAGCTCGGGTGGTGCATTGGCCGGATTTACTTCTGGCGGATATGAGTACCCATTTCTCATGGCTCAAGGCGATGTTATTGACGCAGCAACAGGCTACACCACAACTGGAGATCGTGGTGATTTGAACTACTACGGTTGTGCTTATTCAAATAGCCAATGGTGTGGGGATGTTACTGACGGATATCTTGGTGTACGTTTTGTGAGCTTAACTACAGGAACTACACATTACGGATGGGTTCGTTTGGACACTGATGTAAACGGAGATAACCTTATGACTGTAAAAGACTACGCTTTCGAAGCCACTCCAGATACAGGAATCGCCGCTGGCGACCAAGGTTCTCTTGGTGTTACAGACTCTGCTTTTGGTGCTTTTGAATATCACACAAGTGATAACGCCCTGCACTTGAATTCAGCCACCATGATGGATCAAGTTGTATTGCACAATGTTCTTGGCCAAGAAGTAGCCCGTCAGCAAATCAATGCTACATCAGCTACTGTTTCTATGGATCGTTTAAGCGCTGGAGTTTACATCGCTACGATTTCTGCTGAAGGACAGACTAAGTCTATCAAAATAAGCAAGCGTTAATCTAGCGTACGGTTTAAAGTTTAATACCAAAAAAGGGTGCTTCAAATTGAGGCACCCTTTTTTAATGCTTTTTTTCGCACTTTAATGCTTGTTGGCCAATTGACCGCATGCAGCGTCAATGTCGTTTCCACGACTGCGCCTTACGGTAACCGGAATATGGGCTTTTTCCAGGGCTTGTGTATAGGCTTCGACACGATGCGCAGGTGCTTGTTTAAAAGCCCCGTCGTCAATGGCATTGTATTCAATAATATTGACCTTACAAGGCACCTTTTTACAAAAATGCACGAGTGCGCGAATATCTTCGTCCGTATCATTAAAACCATCCCAGACGATATATTCAAAAGTCACGCGCCTTTTGGTTTTTTCATACCAATAAATAAGTGCTTCCAAAACATCATCGAGCACAAAACGCTCGGCAAAAGGCATAATTACTTGACGCTTTTCTTGAATTGCAGAATGTAAGGACAAGGCCAAATGAAACTTAACCTCATCGTCTGCGAGCTTCTTAATCATTTTGGGCACCCCGGAGGTAGACAAGGTAATGCGTTTTGGAGACATTCCTAATCCTTGGTCGCCGGTAATCTTCTCAATGGCCGACAGAACATTATTGTAGTTCATCAGTGGTTCGCCCATACCCATAAAGACTATGTTTGACAATGGCCGGTCGTGATAAAGCAGACTCTCTTGATGGATCGCCATGACCTGGTCGTAAATCTCATCAGGATTGAGATTTCGCATGCGCTTAAGCCTGGCTGTAGCGCAAAAAGTACAATCTAAACTGCATCCCACTTGCGAGGAAACACAGGCCGTAGTTCTAGTCTTCGTAGGAATTAGGACCGATTCAACAATTAAATCATCGTGTAAACGCACCGCGTTTTTTATGGTCCCGTCACTACTGCGCTGCATTTGATCAACACTGATATGATTGATGACGAAATGCTTTTGAAGGACCTCTCGAGTTTCCAAAGAGAGATTGGTCATTTCCTCAAAATTATGAACGCCTTTTTGCCAAAGCCATTGATAAACTTGATTGGCGCGAAAGGGCTGCTGACCTTGCTCAGTAAAAAACAAACGTAAATCCTCTAGGCTAAGCCGTCTGATGTCTTTTTTTGTCATCGTCATAGATGGCGTAAAAGTACAACTTTAGTCAGGAATGTTTTAGCAGGGGTTAAGGTTGGATTTGTAATTTTTTAGTAACTATATTTCCAGAATCTAAATCTTCTAAATACAGCAAATAAATTCCAGGAGCCAATGAACTCACGTTGACTTGGTTTTCAGTAGCAGATAAGTCCAAGGTCATAAGCCGTTGACCAGTGAGCGCAAAAATATTACCCCTTAAGTGAGGATATTTTGTATTTTGAATGGAAATATAATCCCTTGCAGGATTTGGATAAACAGACACAAGCCCTTCAAGATCAAAATCACCAATACTCAGGGCATTTTCCAGGGTTCCTAATTGGTCAATACCTATACCATCCGGGTCCAACCAATCACTCAAGCGTTGTTCAGGAGTATTTCCTCCGGACCATGAGCTCGCAAAACGCCCGTATAAATCATAACGGCCATTACTTTGTATGCCGTCGCAATGGGCCATACCACCATGCAACTGGCCAATAATCTGTCCTTGGTCGTTAAAGAGTGGTGACCCAGAAGAGCCGCCTTCGGTGCTGCCGAGATCCCATCCATTACTCGCGCCTACATCCGATCCTTTGATAAGCCATACCTCCGTGCCATTGGCAATATCACGGGCCATAGGGTCATCGTCACGACAAATCTTCATAACATCTCCTTGAGGATGATGAATCCCAATTTGGTACTGTGGAAGTTCATCTGTTCTGTCCCAGCCTGCAAAAGCCACATCCCAGGAGGCCGGTATCGGCTCGTTCAGCTCGACTAGCGCAAAATCTGAACGCCCATTTTTCGCGCGCAATTGAGCCCCATTTACAGTGAAATTAGTCCCAATGTCGACGCTATTATCCTCAGTACCACAAACAGGATCTGGGCTTATCCAATTAAAACGCAAAGACCAAAAGTCAGGATTAGAGTTCTCAAGACAGTGATTAGCGGTCAATACATAGGGGGTTTTATCTTCCTTTGCGTTGTTGACAAGAACTGCAGAACACAAATAACCATTACCCAGATTCAACAGCGCAACAGCTTTTTTAAGTTGATTCCGATGCCCATCAAAGGACTCTCCAACACTACAATTGACATCAAAGTGACAATCGCCTGAATCCTCAAAATCACGGGACTGATTTTGTTGCTGTATTAATTGATTCACAGCCCCCATGCGATAACCGTGAATCAGACTCTCCACGCGCAGTCGAGGCAATTCAGTAGTATTGGGTTGGGCTAAATATTCAATGATTATTTCATCCCCCTGAATAATCCAACTTCCAAATGTTCTTACAGAAGTCAATCTCGAACGATGAACTTTAGACCAATCCGTCTGGGTAGAATTATAAAACTGCACTTGCCCCCCTTGAGGAATATAAAAATCTGAAAAATTCAAACTCATATTGAGTGCGCCCGGAGAGCGCAACGCCATACGCCAAATACGAGTGCCATCAGACAATTCTGACCATTGCCCATGGGTAAAAATATCGATAGAAACTTGACGCTCTATTCCATAGCGCCAAGGCATAGACTTATCTTGATCCGCGACCAAATCTTCAGAAATTACATGGGCCATATCAAGCACTGATAAGTGAACGTAATCAGGAGAGTCAAGGTCCAAGGACCACCCCCTTGGTTCAGGAGCATTACCTTGACCCCAAAGCGCCGAATGAAATACGAGAAGGAATATGGACCAGTATCTGAGCATTTATTTGAACCTCATGTATTTAGAGAACCTCTAAGTTAATTAAAAAAAAGATTTCCCCATAAAAAAACCCTCGATATTCGAGGGTTTTGCTTCTTTGTTTTATTTCATTAGATGATTAACATGGCGTCACCATAGGTATAAAATCTGTAGCGTTCTTTTACCGCCTCAGCATAGGCCTCTTTGATAAAGTCATGGCCAGCAAAAGCCGAAACCATCATCAAGAGCGTAGATTTGGGCGTATGGAAATTAGTGACCATGGCATTTGCAATGCTAAAATCGTAAGGTGGAAAAATGAATTTATTGGTCCATCCTTGATAAGGATTTAAGGTCGCATTTGAGGAGACAGAGCTCTCTAGGACTCGCATTACCGTTGTACCCACGGCACACACTCGTCGTTTCTGCGCAATACCTGTATTAATGGTTTGTACTGCCTGAGGATCAATTATAATTTCCTCACTGTCCATTTTGTGCTTAGACAAATCTTCGACCTCAACGGGACTAAAGGTTCCCAATCCTACGTGAAGCGTTACTTCAGCAAAATTCACACCTTTAATTTCGAGACGTTTCATAAGGTGCTTCGAAAAGTGCAACCCGGCAGTTGGTGCAGCAACAGCGCCTTCATTTTTAGCAAAAATGGTTTGATAACGTTCCGCATCTTCTGGTTCTACCTCTCGCTTAATGTATTTGGGCAATGGCGTTTCTCCGAGCTCCGTTAATTTATCACGAAACTCCTGGTAAGACCCGTCAAATAAAAAACGTAGTGTTCTTCCTCGTGAGGTTGTATTGTCAATAACCTCTGCTACAAGAGAATCGTCATCTCCAAAATACAACTTGTTTCCAATTCTGATCTTTCGCGCGGGATCCACTAACACATCCCATAGGCGTGTTTCAGCGTTTAACTCTCTAAGTAAAAACACTTCAATGCGTGCTCCTGTTTTTTCTTTATTTCCGTAAAGTCTCGCCGGAAAAACCTTGGTATTATTTAACACCAAAACATCTTGCTCATCGAAATAATCAATTAAGTCCTTGAACATTTTGTGCTCGATGGTTTTGTTCTTGCGATCTAAAACCATAAGTCTTGCCTCATCCCGATTTGGCGCTGGATATTCAGCCAAAAGTTCAGGGGGCAGATTAAAATTAAAATTGGAGAGTTTCATTCCCATAGAGCGTGGTCTTGTGTTAAAGGGGGCAAATATACGACCTCCAAAAGGCCGTTGTCAAGTAAAACAGCAATTAATTACCAGAAACCACTGTGACTCCGGCCTCGGTCATGTGATTCCAAAAATTTGGATATGATTTGGTCACGACATCGGGGTTCACAATACCGATGGGCACCTTCACCACTAAGGGCGCGAAAGCCATAGCCATACGATGGTCCCTATAGGTATCTATATAAACCTCTGGGTTTATTGGATGCTCTCGAGGAGACAAGCGCAAAGAGTTTTCGGTAATATCAACTAAGGCACCGAGTTTAGTCAATTCAATAGACAAAGCGCTGAGTCGGTCCGTCTCTTTTATCTTGAGGGTGTGTAATCCTGTTAAATGACATCCTATTCCAAGACCAAAGCAGCACACAGCAATGGTCTGCGCCAAATCAGGGGTGTCAATCAAATTCCAAGAAATAGATTTTGGCAGGGTCTGGTTCAGCTTACTGAGCCAAATACATTGCTCTTTTTCATCAAATTCCGTCTGTACCCCAAGGGTTTGAAAAAGGTCCGCAATCGCTCGGTCTCCTTGTAAACTTTTTGAACTGAAATAACGCAGACCAAGACGCCACTGAGTACTCAGAGCCACCATGCTGTACCAATAAGAGGCGCCACTCCAATCGGACTCAATCGTCCAAAGTTGGTTTGAATTCATGGCCGGCCCTTGGACATTAATTTCCTTTTCAGAAACTTCAGCCGTTGCCCCTAACTTGTTGAGCATAGATGCTGTCATTTGCAAATACGGTAGACTGGTCAATCCCCCTTCTATTTCTATGGTCAATCCATGTTCAAACCGAGAGGCGACGAGCATCAAAGCGGTAAGATATTGACTGCTTACGGAACCAGACATCGAGATTTTACCTCCAGCACATGCGCGCCCATGAATGGCTAAAGGTGGATATCCTTGCTGACCCAAATATTCTATATCTGCCCCTAAGGCTGAATCATGACGTCAGCGTCGTCACATTCAGCCAAATTATCCAATCGGATTTCAGGCCAAAGGGCTTGCAGAATCAACAAACGATTGGTTTCGCTTTTTGAACCCGTGAGCGATAAAATAGTATCAATTTTAATCGCATCAAATGACTTGAGTTGCAATTTCATTTTGACCTATTATGACTTTTATAATGTTTATAAAATCGGCTGTAGGCCGCAAAAAAACCATAGATAACGGATCCTAGGGTCAATCCCAAGACATTACGCCATGAAAGAAAAAATGAAAAAAATGATCCTCCGGACAATAAACCCTTAACCACCAAAAAAATCAAAGCAAATCCCAAGGCCAAGGCCAAAACTGAACGCCAAAATTTAAACTTTGAAACTATGGTAGAAAACATATATACTCGATTTTTTAGAACCTATTTCAATTTTTCATTCGTGTGATGGCGATCGTGATCGCGCTGGGTTTTTATGGCCATCTTTTTCGTAAATGACGCCTGAAGGTCCACCCCTGTTTGATTGGCCAAACAGAGCACGACAAAGAGCACATCGGCCAGTTCTTCACCCAAATCTTTTTGTTTATCGCTAGGTTTTTCACTCTGTTCGCCATATCGACGTGCAATAATTCGGGCGACTTCCCCAACCTCTTCGGTGAGCTGAGCCATATTGGTCAGTTCATTAAAATAACGAACTCCATGATCTTTAATCCATTGATCGACTTGTTGTTGTAAGCTGGTTAATTCCATAGCATTGAGTTTTTTAAAGCGAAACTGGCTTGTTTAATACTGATCGGTATCCAAAATAATTGTCACTGGCCCATCATTGATTAAACTAACCTCCATGTCGGCACCGAAAATTCCTGATTGAATATCGAGGCCTGTTTCTTGTCTTAGACATTCCATAAAGGCCAAATAAAGGGGTTCAGCCTGGGCTCCTGGCGCTGCTTCTATAAACGAGGGACGGTTTCCTTTTTTTGTTTGCGCATGTAGCGTGAACTGACTGACGACCAATATCCCCCCTTCCACAGCCTGAACATCAATATTCATGGGCGCGTTGTCGTCTGCAAAAATTCTAAGACGGGCTACTTTTCGCGCTAACTGAAGGACTTGAGCCTGAGTATCGTGAATGGATACCCCTAAAAACACCAGGAGTCCTTGATTTATCGATCCCACTATTTTTTCATCAACACGTACATGGGCTGATTTGACCCTTTGGACTAAAGCCTTCATGATGATTGATATAAATCTTTTCGGTATTGACTGTCTTCTCCCGAATGCATTTGACAATAACTATGATAACGAGACCAGGCCAGAAGGCCCTCTTCAAGTCGCTCTTTTATGGCACAATGGGGCTCATTAATGTGCTGACAATTATTGAATTTGCACTGGTCTTGTAGGGCAAAAAATTCTGGAAAATAAGCCCCTAACTCTGTCGGCTCTAGATCCACCACGCCGAATCCCTTTATTCCTGGGGTATCAATAATTCGACCTCCGAAAGGCAGATCAAACATTTCAGCGAAGGTTGTGGTATGCTGCCCTTGCGCATGCTGCTGCGAGATCTCTGCGGTACGCAGGTCCAGATCTGGCGCCAATGAATTGACTAGAGTTGATTTACCCACTCCACTGTGTCCAGAAAAAAGAGAGGTCTTTCCACTCATCAAGGCTTTTACTTGATCCACATTTTTTCCTGTCTTGGCCGAAATCCCAATACAAGTATAGCCTATAGACCGATATAAGGCAGCGAGAAATTTTGCTTGATCAAGCGCGTCTTGATCATAGGTATCCGATTTATTAAAAAGCAATACACAATCAATGTGATATGCGGCCGCCGTGACTAAAAATCGATCAATAAAGGAGGTGGTCGTTACTGGATTGCTCGGCGTGATCAGTAAAAATGCATAATCGATGTTTGAGGCAATAATATGGGTTTGCTTAGAGAGATTGACAGATTTTCGAATAATATAATTCTCTCTCTTTTCGATCTTGGTAATCACCCCTCGCGTCTCTTGATCGGCGGTTTCCAAT
Organism: Flavobacteriaceae bacterium; assembly: GCA_009921505.1. Taxonomy (GTDB): domain Bacteria; phylum Bacteroidota; class Bacteroidia; order Flavobacteriales; family Flavobacteriaceae; genus BACL21. Next base: position 18,222 of record RFXU01000009.1, on the reverse strand, counting down.
TCAAATTCAACTCGATCTCCTACCGCTATTGGATTCGTGCTTTTGATGCCATCGATTCGAAATTTACCTTTTATTCGGCAGGGGTAGATCGTTCCTTCGGAAGACCTAACGGTATACCAACTTCCAGTAGATTTATAAACCAAGCCTTTCATCACGACACAAAATTGCTAATTTATCTGCAATATACATTGATTTTTCGGCCTTTATCGGGCCCAGCACTCGGTCGTTTTATTCCATTAACCGCGATTCGATTAAATCGTTATATGCACTGGACCACATTAAGCATCTTTGATACTCTTTTGCTGATTGATTGATTCTTGGTGAATCGCTTTGAATAATTTTTGAGTAAATTCTTCGCTTAAACCTTCTTTGAGTCCAGCGGTCACCATACGCTCTAAAATCGACGTCCAACGATCGGACTGCAAAATCGCCACATTATTATTGTGTTTTAATTGACCAATTTGAACAGCGATGCCCATTCTTCTGCCCAAAGTTTCTATCAATTGGGTGTCGATTATATCTATTTTGGCGCGAAGGGCATCCAAGTTATTGTGAAACTCCTTAGTTGAAACATCCGTTTCCCTCATTTTTAGGGCGGTGATAATTTCTCCTAACTGCTCTGGTGTGACTTGTTGAGCGGCGTCGCTCCAAGCATTGTCGGGATCGATATGACTCTCAATCATCAATCCGTCATAATTCAAATCTAGCCCGGTTTGGGAAAGCTCAAAAATTAAATCTCGGCGCCCCCCCATGTGGGATGGATCCAAAATTAAAGGCACATCGGGTCTTCTGCTTTGAAAGTCAATGGCGATTTGCCATTCTGGTATATTGCGGTATTTTGTTTTTTCATAGGTCGAAAATCCACGATGAATCGCCCCCAATTGCGTGATGCCTACTTTTTCAAAACGCTCTAAAGCGCCCATCCAAAGTGATAGATCAGGATTAACAGGATTTTTAATCAAAACAATTTTATTCGTACCGCGCAACGCATCGGCGATGTCTTGGATAATAAAGGGAGACACGGTCGTTCTTGCCCCGATCCAAAGCAAGTCAACATCATGTTCCAAGGCCAACTCAACATGATGTGGGTGAGCCACCTCTGTGGTCGTTAAAAGCCCCGTTTCTTGTTTAGCGCGTTTCAACCAAGGCAGGCCTAATGCGCCTACGCCTTCAAAATTTCCAGGGCGTGTTCGCGGTTTCCAAAGCCCAGCCCGCAAAACTGAAGTTTTTGTCTTGGTCAGCCCTCGAGCTGTTTCTAAAAGTTGATCTTGAGTTTCTGCACTACAAGGTCCTGCGATTACGATAGGATGCCCGAGATTCATGGCGCGTAACCACTCTCGTGCTTGATTGCTTTGAGTCATAATTCAATTTTTTCACCCAATTTACTGGGTATATTTTCTTTATTCTGTGCGTACAATCCAAGTAATTTGAAATGTTTTACCCCTTCTTGTAAAACACCAATAGCTTGTTTAAATTTTTCTGGGTTGTTAAAAGTCACATCAACAAAAAAGGCATAGCGCCAATTCATCCCAAGAACCGGTAATGACTGAATTTTTGTCAAATTTATGTCATAATCGCTCAAGACGGCCAGTGCACGACTGAGGGAACCAACCTCATGACCGAGCTGAAACTTAATACTGGCCTTGTTGGGTGTTTTTTGTGAGTGACTGCCGGGGCGGCCAAACAACACAAAGCGCGTCTGATTCTGCTTGATGTCTTGAATTTGACTGTCTAAAATCTCCAATCCAAAGGCTTCTGCAACGTCTTTTCCCGCAATAGCTGCTATTCCCTGAAGTTGTTCTTTTGAGATTTGCTCTGCTTCGCTTGCCGTATCTTTTCCTTCCACCAGTCTAAATTGACCCTGGTATTGTCTGAGATAGTCGCGACACTGCAGCAGTGCCACCGGATGGGAACGCACCTCTGTAATATCCTGAATTCTGGTCTTTGGCAAAGCCATTAAGTGCATTTGAATATTCAAATAAACCTCGTCATATATTTCAAATGATCCGGATTCAAGCAGATTGTAATTGGTTAAAATCGACCCGGCAATTGAATTCTCAATAGCTAACACGCCAAATTCTGCCAAGCCTTTTGCGACCGCTTGCGTAGTTGCATCAAAAGAATCACAGCAAAGCAGATCATAAGGCTGCTGATCAAACAACTGCTTTACGGCTTGATGGTGAAAAGAATGTTGTATTCCTTGTATTGCAATTTTCATCGTGTAAATTATTCATAAAAAAAGCCCGAACAATTGATCGGGCTTTAGCGTTATTGTTGCGTACAATTAACACAAAGCCTTGGTCTTTGTATAAAAGAAATAAAAGAAAAATATGTTATTGTACGTTTTCATCGATATGTTTGAATGACGAAAATATACTTTATCATTCAGAACATAAAATCTTTCGAAAGATTTTTTATTCTTTAATTTTACGGCCAAAGCATATGACGATTAAATTTGAACAAATTGTAAAATTATACGGGGCTCAAAAGGCACTGAATGAGGTTGATTTTTCCATAGAAAAAGGACAGATTATCGGGCTCCTTGGTCCGAATGGCGCCGGTAAGTCAACGCTCATTAAAATTTTAATCGGTCTGTTGCATCCCGATGGTGGCCAACTGCTCCAAAACAATACTGCGCTAAACACCCAAAGCCTCGATTATAAAAGGCGCATCGGTTATCTACCTGAAGATAATCCGCTCCCGCAGGAACTCTTTGTCAAAGAATATTTGAACCAAACCGCCGCTTTGTATGCCCTTAATCCCTATGACAGTGCGCCATTGATTCAGCGTACTGGACTGAGTTCAGTCGAACACAAAAAAATAGGGGCGCTTTCGAAAGGGTTCAAACAACGCCTTGGTCTGGCCGCTGCGCTAATCCATGAACCTGAACTCTTGGTTTTAGACGAGCCAATGACTGGACTGGATCCAAATCAAATTCAAGAGATAAGAAAGTTGATTAAATCGCTCAGTCCAAAAACGACGATATTGCTCTCCACCCATATTCTGCAAGATATCTCTGCAATCTGTGACCGAATACTGGTCTTGAATCAGGGAAAATTAGTCAAAGATCTGGCCTTAACGGAATTGGAAAACACCAATGATACTACAGCGCTTGAGGCTTTATTTACCCAGTGGACGTCGTAAATAAAAATGGGTTTGACCCCCTTCAATTATAGTGATAAAGCCGTTTTATTGAAATATTAGACGGCCTGTGAATTCCTCCTCTACATTGACAATTGGGGGCTGCGTAAGACAAATCACATCGCCGAGCCCTACGATACGACCTTGAATCAAATTGGTCGGTGCCACGACCATTTTATTCGTGCTGCGATGAAATAAATAAAGATTTTTGATTTCCAAATTTGGGGCCTCTATGCGGCAATCACCGTCATAAAGACCAATATTAGCAGAATTTGTCCGCCCACCGAGAAAAAATTTGCTGGTACCGTTGGCAAAAATTATGAGCTGGGTGACATCTAAATCTTCAAAATAAAAATCACCATCGGTGTGAAATTCACCCTCTTGCTCACGGTCCTCGGAAAGTAAGGTAAGTTTTTTAAACGTGATCGGGCCTTGTCCAATAACGGGGAGTCCAGAACTCGAACGAATTTCTATGGAATCCACAGGGGACGTCACATAAACCTTGGTAATGCCATAATCACGGGTATAATTACAACTGTTTCGGTCGCTTACCTTGAGGATACTGTCTTCAACACGCACCAGGACCTCATTCATAAGATTTTCCCCAGACTCGACCACCACACTCTGCTCTGGCCCGGAAGAGACAATTAACTGCACACGATTCCAGATGATGATTTTTTTGAATTTATCGACATTAAAGGTGCGCTGGACAATTGGTCCACTGGTTTGAAAACAATCCCATGCATTGTCGCTACCGCAGCCCCAAAAAAGTAGCCCACCCATCAATGCGATGGTGTAATAAATTGCGCTAATTCTGATTTTTAAAATTGTTCTCATAATCGATACCCAATACCAAATTCAACAGCCTCCGCCTTTGCCCAGTGGGCTTTTAAGGTAACCGCAGCAAAAAAATGCTCCTTTCCAAAATATCGCTTTAGTCCCAAACGATTGTACAGTCTATTTTCAAATTCATAAGGCCAATAAAAATAACGCCCTAATTGAGAAACAAAAGCGGTTTTGCGAAAACGAAATTCATGACCTAAAAATACACCAATACGGCGATAATCTAAACCAGGCTCAATTCCGTCCCCTGGGAAAGCTGATTGACGATAGCGGATCAAATGAATTAAAAAGTCTGAGAAAAAGAAATCCACACCGAGTTGAATGGTGCTTTTATAATTGATTCTTTTATCAGCAAAAAATGAAAAAACGTAAAAAGGATACTGTCCTAGACCAATAACATCAGCTTCATTGAGCCCTGTTCGAAACACCGCATTGACGGTTATGGGCTCACTGTAATATTGGCTTGGCCAATCACCATGATTGTGTCGGGTTAAAATAACCCCCTCCTGAGATTGATAACTCACCCCGGCCGAAAAATAAAGCGTATTGGTGCTGTTATTTGGCGCTTTGAAATTCGCATTTGAGTAATGAATAATGCCAGTTCCTAACCGAAATCCGATTCCTCGATAAATATTTTCTTGTATCAGGTTAAACTTTAAAAATGTAGTGCTCATAAAACGGCTTCCATAGGCCGTATTTTGATAATTATCTTCAGCATCATACGGATTACCAGCCATGGCAATCCCTTGTCCAATACCAAGTCTCAATCGACGCTTCCAGAAATACCAGTTAAAGTGACCATAAAGTCCGTAATTCTTACCCAGATAGGGATTTCCCATATCTTGATAATTAAAGGTAAAGCCCCAATCAGGATAGTTAGTCCCGTGATCAGGTGCGCGATATCGGAATTGTGTTCTAAAATACTGCCATAAAAATAATCGAGCTCAATGGCATAGGGCTTTAACTCCCTTTGTTGTGCCAACAACATCGGGCTCAAAACTCCAAAAATCAACAACCACCAATTGTATCTCATGACTCGATAAAGGCCCCAAATATACGGCATTAATTTATGTGGCTCAAGTCACTAAAAACGACGTCTGGCCCTGATGAACTTAGAAGGGCAACTGGCTTAAATCCACATTGCCTCCTGAGAGAATTAGGCCAATTTTTTTGCCGCTAAATTCAGCCGGATATTTCAATACGGCTGCAAGAACAACAGCACTCGATGGTTCAATGACCATCTTAGTGCGCTCCCATAAAAGGCGCATCGATGCGATAATCTCGGACTCATCGACGCAAAAAATTGACGTAACACCATTTTGGATTATAGGAAAATTAACAGAGCCTAATTGTGTTTTTAAGCCATCGGCAATGGTATTCGTTTGATCGTTCGTCTGAATCGACCCCATTTTCAAAGAACGAAAAGCATCATCGACAGCAGTAGGCTCAGCACCCCAACAGTGGCAATTATGGCCAAAATGTGCGGTGGCCAATGCAGTTCCCGCCAAAAGACCTCCCCCACCCACTGGGGCCATAACGCCATTCAAATCTGGAACTTCCTCTAACAGCTCCATGGTTGCGGTCGCATTACCAAGAATGACCGGCATGGCATTCGAGGGATGAAGGGCCGTGGCCCCGGTTTTTGTGATAATCTCTTGGGTAGCGGTCTCACGCGCCGATAAATTTGGCGCACAATCTGTGACCTCTGCCCCATAGGAGATTACAGCGTCACGCTTAACTTTTGGCGTGCCCAAGGGCATCACTACAAAGGCCTTTATTCCCATGATTTTTGACGCTAAAGCTACAGCCTGCCCAAAATTACCAGAGGAGTGGGTCACCACACCTCTAGAGCGTTCCTGCCCGGTAAGCGCAGCTATAGCACTTACGGCACCGCGCATTTTAAATGCCCCCATGCGCTGCAGTTGTTCGCATTTAAAGTAGAGCTCAGCCCCACTGAGATCGTTTAAATAGTGTGAGGTCACCACTGGAGTGCGATGAATAAAAGGCTTGATCAGGGAGGCAACATGCAGCAGTGCTGATTTACTTGACCCGTTGTCTTGGCGTAGAGCGCTGAAGGATTGATTATAAAGCTCTGATGAATTCATTACTCAGAATGCGTGACTTTTTCTCCATTAACAAACACAGCGTAGTCGATCGAAATACTGCCCCGCAGGCTCATGGACACCGAACAATATTGCTCAAAACTCAACGCAGCCGCGCGCAATGCTTTCGCGGGTACAATATCCCCTTCAAGATAAATTTCTACCATCGCTGATTTAAATGGATTTGCCTTTTCCACCGCTGCGCGCTCTCCGGTCACCTTGACGGTATAACTGCTCACGGTTTGCCGTTGTTTTTTCAAGACATAAATGATATCAATAGCATTACACCCCCCTATTGCCATGAGCAAAAGCTCCATAGGTGACGCGCCCTCTGGACGCCCTTCCTTATTGAAATCCATAGACACCGTGTGCTGGTTCGGTCCGGAGGCATGGAATAAATAATCATCGTTCTGTCGGGTTAAGGTGACGGTCATAATTTTTGTTTTTTTTATGATGTTGTGGATTGGGCCACACGCTGTTGAATTATTTCTGGAATACTTTTACCTTCTATATTACTTTGCAGCCAAGTGAGAATATCTAAATATAGAAAACTGCGACGCTCGAATGGATCATCTTTGTATTGGCTCAAAGTATCATACAATCCCTTGAATGATTTTTTAATTTCATGAGGATACACCTGGGTCAAGCTTCTTATGAATGAAATAATGGCGCGTTGCACTTGGTGCAAGTCTTCCATTTTAATTAAAAACTTATAGGTACTCAATATGAGTCGCTCGATTTGATAATCAATACCCGCTTCATAGTGGGCCACTAAATTTAAAATTCTTGAGAAACAAAGTAAATCCTCCCGCATGCCTAAAGACTTGTTTTCAATAATCAATCCCAAGTATTGAATGCATAATTTATACTGACCACATCCAAAATATAGACAAGCAATTTTGTAATAGAAGATCATAACGTGGTGTTCGTCTATTTTCTCACCGTAATGCTCAATTCCAGCTAATACAGGCTCCACCAAGCGAAGCCCTTCATGAAAAGTGCCCGCCATAAAATGGGCATTAAACTTATGGCCATAACGATATAAAAAGGCCAAGCTTTGCACGTTTTCTCGCTGAGGGAATGAGGGCCGATCGATCGTTTGCTCAAAACGATCAAGAGCGCTTTGAAATCGAGAAACATCCCCAATAAAAAACAAGGCTTCCAATAAATACTGAGCCCCGCGTAAATAAAACACAGGATTTAAATCAATCATTTTTGGCGCCCGATAAAACAACTCGGTCCATCGGGTAGCATAAGTAAAGCAAGCCAAAAAGTCTTGGATAATAAAATTGTACCAAAGTTGCGCGTTGTAATACCAAAGGCGTTCGCGAAAACCCAGGGCATCCAGATGAACTTCAGGTATACGACTGGCAAAAAACTCTTGGACATAGCGCAATTCTGTATCGGTTTTCACGTAACCTTTTTGTAAAAACAGACTGTAAAGCTGAAGAGAGAGATTGGACAGTTGGCTTGAGATTTCATTGAGCGTACCGATTTTTGCCGATTCAGCCACTAGTAACTCCGCTCTATTGCTGATACTTCTGGTGATATACTGGCTCTCGATTACTTTTTCAAGTTCAATAATTTCTGCAGCCATATTTTTCTCCTCATGCTCAAGCGCGATCCCTTTGGCGCGTTCCAACATTTTTAAACTTTGACCAAATAAACCTTTGTGATAAAGTATGGTGGCAAAATCTAACTGCTCTCTTATTTGAAGACGAATATTTTGATGGATGGGATTTAATCTTAAACTGATCAAAATCTGCTTGTACAAATGGCCTTTGAGATTGGACAATTGTTTTTTAGAAATAGACTTATGTTCAAGAATTTGGGCCTCGTTGTATTGATTTTGTTTGTCTAAAATGGCGAACAATTGCATGAATTTAGCCTGTTCGTTCACCCCGAGACGACCTGCGTACAAACTGAATTGTCGCTTCTCCGATTTGGAAAGGGATTTAATCAGATCGAATAAATTGTCTTTTTGAATTTTGGGCATAGGAACCGACCTGATTTTAATTATTTGATTTTCAATTAATTGATCGCAAAAAAGAGCCGGTAAACGCCGTAATGAATACGACTAAAACAGTCCTTAAATACCCTACAAAATATAAATTCGCTTCTCAATTATCAAAATAATTAATCACAAATGTCTGCTGAGCAAATTCAAATATTCGATACCACCCTAAGGGATGGTGAACAGGTCCCAGGATGCAAACTCAATAAAGAGCAAAAACTGATTATTGCCGATCAACTTGAAGCCCTAGGCGTCGATGTTATTGAAGCCGGATTTCCAGTATCGAGCCCTGGAGATTTTGAGGCCGTTGCCGCCATTGCGAAGCAAGTTAAAAATGCCACTGTTTGTGGTTTGACAAGAGCTGTTGAGCACGATATTGATGTCGCGGCTCAAGCCTTAAAAGACGCCAAAAAACCGCGAATTCATACAGGAATTGGCACATCAGATTCTCACATAAAGTACAAGTTTAAGTCTACTCAAGAAGAAATTATCCAACGAGCATATGCCGCTGTAGCCTACGCAAAGCGCTATGTTGAGGATGTAGAGTTTTACGCAGAGGATGCGGGCCGCACGGACAACGCCTATTTAGCGCGGGTGTGTGAAGCCGCCATTAAGGCTGGGGCTACTGTATTGAACATTCCAGACACCACTGGATACTGTTTGCCCGAAGAATATGGGGCAAAAATCAAATATCTCAAGGAAAACGTCAAAGGCATTGACAAAGCCATTCTTTCCTGTCATTGTCATAATGATTTAGGTTTGGCTACGGCCAATTCCATTTCTGGAGTCGTGCACGGGGCAAGACAAATCGAATGCACCATTAACGGTGTGGGAGAACGTGCAGGAAACACGGCTTTAGAGGAAGTGGTGATGATTTTAAAACAACATCCAGGACTTAATTTATTTACCAATATAAAAACCCCACAACTCTATCAAACCAGCCAACTTGTGTCTTATCATATGGGGGTAAACACCCAGCCCAATAAAGCGATTGTCGGGGCAAATGCTTTTGCACATAGCTCTGGAATCCATCAAGACGGTGTGATTAAAAATAGACAGACCTACGAGATTATTGACCCCAAAGATGTTGGGGTAACCGAGTCGGCGATTGTACTCACAGCACGCAGTGGCCGCGCGGCTTTGGCGTACCGAGCAAAATTAGTGGGCTATGAATTAACGAAGCTCCAATTAGATGAAGTCTACCGAACTTTTTTAAGTTTCGCTGACCAACAAAAGGAAGTTCAGGACAGTGATATTCATCGTATCATTGAATCCAGCAAAGTATATTCAGAAATCTTGATCAATTCATAATTTATCCAAAGACTTTAAACCCAAAGTAAACCGATGGCAAAAACACTTTTTGATAAAGTATGGGACGCACACTTAGTGGAGGAAATGGACAACGGGCCGAGCGTATTGTATATAGACAAGCATCTAATCCACGAGGTGACCAGTCCACAGGCCTTTCAAGAACTCGAAGATCGTGGCATTAGCTTGTTTAGACCCGATCAAGTGGTCGCAACGGCAGATCACAATACCCCGACTTTGGATCAGGACAAACCTGTCAAAGACCCATTGAGCCGAAAACAATTGCAGCAGCTGACCGATAACTGTCAAAAACATGGAATTACCCTTTATGGGTTGGGGCACCAGTACAATGGAATTGTCCATGTGATGGCCCCGGAGTTGGGAATCACTCAACCGGGTATGACCATGGTTTGCGGGGACAGCCATACCTCAACCCATGGAGCCTTTGGCAGTATCGCCTTTGGTATTGGAACAAGTCAGGTCGCCCAAGTTTTTGCCAGTCAAAGTCTGCTTTTGACCAAACCCAAAACCATGCGCGTCACCGTTAATGGCACCCTAGCTAAAGGGGTATTACCTAAGGACGTTATTCTTTTTATTATCGCCCAGATTGGGACCAATGCCGGTACAGGTTATTTTTGTGAGTACGCAGGCGAGGTATTTGAGCAAATGAGTATGGAAGGCCGAATGACGGTCTGCAATATGAGTATAGAAATGGGGGCACGCGGAGGAATGATTGCCCCAGACCACACTACTTTTGATTATGTCCAAGGCAAGCCATACGCCCCGAAAGGAAAGGAATGGGAACAAAAACTGGCCTATTGGAAAACCCTTCCCACGGATTCCGAAGCTGTTTTTGACAAGGAATACTTTTTTGATGCCAAAGACATCGCGCCAATGGTGACCTATGGCACCAATCCAGGCATGGGCATCAAAATTGGGGCACAAATCCCACAATCAGATGATGCGTCCTTTGCGAAATCCCTAAAATATATGGGACTGAGTGCCGGTCAATCTCTTTTGGACCACCCGATCGATTATGTCTTTATTGGCAGCTGTACCAACTCCAGAATCGAAGATTTTCGTGTTGCTGCCCAAGCCGTTAAAGGAAAACAAAAAGCCCCTCATGTGGTGGCGTGGCTCGTGCCGGGCAGCAAGCAAGTTGAGGTACAAATTGAGCAAGAAGGATTAAAAACAATTTTTGAACAAGCCGGATTTAAATTACGGCAACCCGGGTGCTCGGCATGCCTGGCGATGAATGATGATAAAGTTCCTGAAGGAGCCTATTGCGTTTCCACCTCAAACAGAAATTTTGAAGGACGTCAAGGGCAAGGGGCAAGAACCCTACTCGCTAGTCCACTGGTCGCAGCCATTTCAGCAATTGAAGGTAAAATCACCGCAGTAGATTCCTATTTAAATTAAGCCTATGGAAGCATTTAAAACTTTAATCAGTCGTGCCTTTCCCTTGCCGATAGAGCATATCGATACCGATCAAATCATTCCAGCAAGATTTTTAAAAGCCACCGATAAAAAAGGCTTTGGCGATAATTTATTTAGAGACTGGCGCTATGACAATAATGATCAACCCAATCCTGATTTTGTCTTAAACAAGACTGAATATAGCGGCCAAATTCTAGTTGCTGGAACTAATTTTGGTTGTGGTTCTTCGAGAGAACATGCGGCTTGGGCCCTAACCGGCTTTGGCTTTAAAGTCATTGTCTCAAGTTTTTTTGCCGATATATTTAAAGGGAATGCCTTAAACAATGGCTTACTTCCTGTTCAAGTCTCTGAATCCTTTCTTCAAGCGCTTCTTCAACAAATCCAAAAAGATCCCACTACGTTGGTGCGGGTTGATGTTGAAACACAGCGTCTCGAGGTGATCGGAACAGATCTAAGTACAGGGTTTGATATTGATCCCTACAAAAAAACTTGTCTGATTAACGGTTATGATGATATCGACTATTTGGTCAGCAAACATGCGGCCATAACAGCTTTCGAAGCAAAAAAAGAACAAACTCTAACGGCTTAAACGATTTTTTGCCGCCATAATAAATACCTATGAAACTAAATATCGCTGTTTTATCCGGAGACGGTATCGGTCCTGAAGTTACCCAACAAGCCATCAAAGCGCTTAATGCCGTGGCTGTAGAATGCAATCATCAATTTTATTTCAAACCTGCTGATGTAGGGGCCATTGCTATTGATAATACAGGCACACCACTTCCAGAGTCCACTTTAACGTTGTGCAAAGACACTGACGCCATACTTTTTGGCTCAATAGGCCATCCAAAATACGACAATGACCCCAAGGCCAAGGTCCGTCCTGAACAAGGGCTTTTAGCCTTGCGCAAGTCACTAGGGCTTTACGCAAACATTCGGCCCGTTAAAGCCTACGAGACCCTTTTGGATCAGTCTCCACTTAAAAGAGAAATTATCAGCGGCACGGACATTTTGATGTTTCGGGAACTTACCGGAGGGATTTATTTTGGTCAAAAAGAACTGAGCGAAGATGGTAATTCAGCCTCCGATCTTTGTGTATATCACAAACATGAAATTGAACGTATCGCCCATCTTGCATTCAAAGCGGCCCAAAACCGGAGAAAAAAGGTCACTCTTGTCGATAAGGCCAATGTACTCGAGAGTTCACGACTTTGGCGCCGCGTGGTACAGGAAATTGCCCCAGATTACCCTGAGGTTAGTTTTGAGGTTCTATTTGTTGACAATGCGGCCATGCAACTTATTTTAAACCCCAGTGATTTCGATGTCTTGCTGACTGAAAACATGTTTGGCGATATCCTCAGTGATGAAGCCAGTGTAATCGGGGGCTCGATTGGTCTTTTGGCCTCGGCTTCAGTGGGTGATCAATACGCCTTATTTGAACCCATTCACGGTTCTTATCCTCAAGCGACGGGTAAGGGAATTGCAAACCCCATTGCCTCAATTTTATCTGCAGCCATGCTCCTTCAACATTTTGACCTGCACAAAGAAGCACAAATGATTGAAGAAGCTGTAGAAAAAGCGCTTGAACTGGATATCGTCACACCAGACTTAAACCCAAGCAATACGGGCATTACAACGAGCATGGTTGGTGATTTTATCCATGATTACATCTTGCACCCCGAAGATCGACATCTCAATAGCAAGCATGTCTATTTAGGTCAATCTACCATTATATAACAAGAAAATGCCCCGCGAGAGCGGGGCATTTTTTATTAACCATAAACAAAATGTATTTAGCCGAATTTCGGAACGTACATTTATTTTGTATTGAGCGTTTTCATCGCCGTCATCGCGAGACGCAAACGCTTCCCCACATGTTCTATGGGATGCTCTGTAATTTCTTGGTTCACCTGAATCAAGGTCTTATTCTCTACGTCATGGCCATATCCGCCTAAACCTACATCTTCTGGAGTAACTTGGGTCTTCATGAAATCTGTCAAAAGGGGTTTTGCCGCATGGTCAAAAAGATAACAACCATATTCAGCTGTGTCTGAAATAATACGGTTCATTTCGTAGAGCTTTTTTCGTGCAACCGTATTGGCAATTAGAGGCAGCTCATGAAGCGACTCATAATAAGCCGATTCTTCGATGATTCCCGCCGATACCATAGTCTCAAAGGCCAGTTCAACCCCAGCTTTGACAAAGGCCATCATCAAAACACCTCGATCAAAATAAGTCTGCTCAGGCCATGTTGCATTTTGGGCTTGGGTCTTTTCAAAAGCCGTCTCAGCTGTAGCGGCACGCCATGTGAGCAAGTCGTGATCATCATTAGCCCAGTCTTCCATCATCCCGCGTGAAAAAGCACCGCTGATAATGTCATCCATATGCTTTTGAAATAGCGGCGTCCAAATCGACTTCAGGCTGGCTGACAATTCATTAACCCTTAATTTAGCGCCATTGGTCAATCGATTCATCATATGGGTAATCCCACCATGCTTAAGTGCTTCTGTTTGTGCTTCCCAGCCGTATTGTACTTGTCGTGCGGCTTCTTCTGGAGCAACACCTAGGGCCACCATATGATCAAAAATCAAAATAGAACCGGTTTGTAGGACACCACAGAGTATGGTCTGCTCACCCATCAAATCACTTTTTACCTCAGCCACAAAGGACGAGGCCAAAACACCAGCACGGTGGCCACCTGTAGCGTAAGCATAGGCTTTGGCCTGAGCCCAACCTTTTCCTTGTGGATCATTCTGCGGATGGACCGCAATAAGTGTCGGAACCCCAAATCCACGTTTGTACTCTTCACGAACCTCGGAACCGGGACACTTTGGAGCAACCATGATCACGGTTAAATCTTCGCGAACGTTCATCCCTTCCTCTACGATATTAAATCCATGAGAATACGATAAGGTGGCCCCCTGTTTCATCAGCGGCATAACACGCTCGATGACTCCTGTATGTTGTTTGTCTGGAGTTAAGTTACAGACCAAATCTGCCTCTGGAATCAAAGATTCAAAAGTCCCTACTTCAAATCCATTCTCGGTGGCGTTTTGAAAAGAAGCACGCTTTTGATCAATGGCCTCCTGTCTTAGCGCGTAGGCCACGTTTAAACCAGAGTCGCGCATGTTAAGTCCTTGATTGAGTCCTTGAGCACCACAGCCTAAAATGACCACTTTTTTCCCTGCCAAAGCATTAGTGCCCTCTTCAAATTCATCGGCATCCATAAATCGGCATTGACCCAATTGGGCCAGTTGTTCTCTTAAATTTAGGGTATTAAAATAATTTGTCATGATGGAGATTTATGCCTGGGCAAATTGAGCCAACAGGTCTGTTATATTCATTTTTTCTTTAGTTACGGCAATACGGCCAGAACGCACAAATTGCATAATTCCAAAAGGTTTTAGCTCTCGGTAAAGCAGGTCTACCTCGTGACGACGTCCGGACTTTTCCAAGACGAAGAAATCACGGTTTACGGTCACAATGCGGGCGTTGCTGTCTTTAATAATATTTTGGATTTGACGCTCTTCGAAGAGCAAATCACTTTTAACCTTAAACAAACAAGACTCTTGATATATCGTTTGCTCATCGGTATGGTAATAGGCTTTAATCACCTCGACCTGTTTTTCGATTTGCCCTAATATTTTTCGCATTTGGTCCTCGGTAATGTGCACTAATAAGGTAAATCGACTTACCCCCTCTATTTCTGAAACCGAGGAGCTCAAACTTTCAATATTGATGTGACGCCTTTGAAAGATCGCCGAAATGCGATTCAATAGACCTACATTATCCTCTGTATAGATGGAAACAGTGTATAAATTTTTTTCTTCTTTCATAATAACATGGCAATTAACTGAGTCGGATCTCAGATACTGAGGCCCCTGAAGGTATCATGGGAAACACGTTTGCCTCAGGCTCTACGACAACTTCTAAAAAATAGGGTCCATTATGGGCGAGCATCTCCTCTACGGCCTGGTTTAAATCTTCCCTCTGAGTCACCTTTTTGGCTGGAATGTGATAAGCATTGGCAATGAGTCCAAACTCAGGATTAATGAGTTCTGTTGAGGCATAGCGCTTATCAAAAAACAGTTGTTGCCATTGGCGTACCATACCCAAAAAATTATTATTTAAGAGCACAATTTTTACCGCAGCTTTGGTTTGAAAAATTGTCCCTAATTCTTGAATATTCATTTGGTAACCTCCATCGCCGATAACCGCAACGACGGTCCGGTCTGGGGCTGCCATTTTAGCGCCAATAGCCGCGGGTAAGGCAAAGCCCATAGTCCCCAAGCCTCCCGAAGTGATATTGCTTTTGGTTCGCTTGAATTCGGCATAGCGACAGGCGATCATCTGGTGCTGTCCTACATCGGTAACGACCGCCGCTTGACCCTGGGTGTGTTCATTAATACTTCGAATAACTTCGCCCATGGTCAGGCCTGGTTTGGTTGGATATAAATCCTTATGAATTATTTTTTCTTCTTCAACACTATGCAGCTGCGCAAATCGATTGAGCCAATCCTCATGATTGTTAGGCTGGCACAAATCGCGCAAGGCCATTAACGCTTTTTTGGCATCGCCAACGACCGCGACATCTGTTTTTACATTCTTGTCCACCTCTGCCGGATCAATTTCAATATGAATAATTTTAGCTTGCTTGGCGTAGGTCTCTAAATTTCCCGTCACACGATCATCAAATCGCATACCCACAGCCAACAAAACATCGCATTCATTGGTCAAAATATTGGGCGCATAATTACCATGCATCCCCACCATGCCTACATTAAGTGGATGATCGGTATCGATGGCCGAAGCCCCAAGAATCGTCCAAGCTGCTGGGATCCCAGTATGCTCGATAAAAGCCTTCAACTCCTTTTCGGCTTGAGATAAAATAATCCCTTGACCCCAAACAAGAAATGGCTTTTTGGCCCCGTTGAGCAACTGAGCCGCAGCGTTTAAATCTTCTTGTTTGATTTTTGGCTCTGGAGTATAACTGCGAATCCCCGTGCAAGGTTTATATTGGAAATCGAGCATTTCAAACTGAGCGTTTTTGGTAATGTCAATCAGCACTGGACCAGGTCGACCACTTCTGGCGATATAAAAGGCTTTGGCCAAAACTTCAGGAATCTCCTCGGCACAAGTGACTTGATGATTCCATTTGGTTACCGGAGTGGATATACCCACTATATCGGTTTCTTGAAAAGCATCACTTCCCAGTAAATGCGCGCCAACTTGACCGGTAATACAAACCAGTGGTGTTGAGTCAATTTGCGCATCGGCAATCCCCGTAACCAAATTTGTCGCACCAGGACCTGAAGTTGCAATGGCCACACCGACCCGTCCAGAAATTCGAGCAAAACCCTGAGCAGCGTGTGCTGCGCCTTGTTCATGACGCGTTAAAACATGATGAATTTGATCTTGAAATTTATAGAGCTCATCATAAACGGGCATAATGGCTCCTCCGGGGTATCCGTAAAGGACATCAACCCCTTCAGCAATAAGGCAACGCACTACAGCTTCGCTTCCTGAAATTCTGATGGTCTCCTGCTTGGAAACTTCATCTTTAACTAAGGTTTGTACAGACATAATCTTTTATTTAAAATTCGTCAGTAACACAACCCTTAGAGGCCGAAGCTACTGTTCTAGCATACTTGTATAATACTCCTCGATCAAATTTCAATTTTGGGGCGTTCCATTGCGCTCTGCGCTGCTGCAGCTCCTGCTCTGAAACTTCCAAAGTGATGCTGTTTAAGTGGGCGTCAATAACAATTTGATCGCCCTCTTGAACCAAGGCAATAGTGCCGCCCTCTTGGGCCTCAGGGGTGATATGCCCCACGACAAAACCGTGCGTTCCTCCTGAAAAGCGTCCGTCAGTAATCAAAGCCACATCCTTTCCGAGGCCCGCGCCAATAATGGCAGCCGTCGGTTTGAGCATTTCTGGCATCCCTGGACCACCTTTTGGGCCTTCATATCGAATCACAACCACATCTCCTTTCTGAACAAGACCTGCACTGATGCCATCATTGGCGGCGTACTCACTATCAAAGACCTTCGCGCGTCCTGCGAAACGATGTCCTTCTTTCCCCGTAATTTTCGCTACGCTTCCCTCCGGAGCAAGATTTCCAAAAAGCATCTGAAGGTGCCCCGTTGCCTTAATCGGCTGATCAATAGGACGAATCACGTCTTGATTCGGCGGCAAGTCGGGTATATTGGAAAGATTTTCTTCTAGTGTTTTTCCTGTCACGGTGAGACAATCCCCGTGTATTAAATTTTGTTTGAGCAGATATTTTAAAACTGCAGGGATGCCCCCTATGGCATGAACATCCTCCATCAAATACTTTCCACTTGGCTTGAGATCAGCCAAAAATGGGGTTTCATCGCTGATGCGTTGAAAATCTTTAAGGCTAAACTCTATATTCGCTGCCCGTGCAATGGCCAAAAAATGAAGTACGGCGTTAGTCGATCCACCGAGTACCGTGACCAGTCTGATGGCATTTTCCAAAGATTTACGCGTAATAATATCGCTGGGCTTAATGTCTTGAGCAATCAAATGATAAAGCGCCGCACCCGCTTCTTGGGCCTCCTCTTGTTTTTGCGGACTAAGCGCTGGATTTGAAGAATTGTACGGAAGGCTCATTCCAAGTGCCTCTATGGCCGCTGCCATAGTATTGGCGGTATACATCCCACCACAGGCACCAGCGCCTGGACATGCTTTTTCAATCACACTTTGATAATCCGCTTCAGAAATTGTTCCAGCCACCTTGCTGCCCCAGGCCTCAAATGCGGAAACCACATCGAGTTTCTTACCATTATGACATCCTGAATCTATGGTCCCCCCATAGACCAGGATCGAAGGTCGATTAAGCCGAATCATCGCCATGAGGGCTCCAGGCATATTTTTATCGCAGCCCACCACCGTCACTAATCCATCATAACTCATAGCCTGGACCACAGTTTCCATAGAGTCTGCGATGATATCGCGCGAAGGCAAAGAGTAACGCATTCCTGGAGTCCCCATAGAAATTCCATCACTGACTCCAATGGTGTTGAAAATAAGTCCTACAGTTCCGGTAGCCCTCGTGCCCTGCTTAACCCTTAAGGCCAAATCATTTAAATGCATATTACAGGGATTCCCTTCATAACCCGTACTGGCGATCCCCACCAGTGGTTTATGAAAATCTTCTTGCGTGAAACCAATCGCATACAACATCGCTTGGGCAGCAGGTTGTGTGGGGTCTTGAGTAACTGTTCTACTGTATTTATTTAAGACTTGACTCATTTCAATGTTTAATTCATTCAATAATGGTGTCAAAACTAAAAATCTCGGGCCTTTGAGTTGGGTCAAGAGACACGGATTATCATAAACTCAATTTTCGTTTA
>RFXU01000080.1 GCA_009921505.1 Flavobacteriaceae bacterium | reverse complement strand
ATATCGGTTTCTAGATCGATTAATTCTTCATCTGTCGCAAATTTTTGCTCCAGGATCCATTGTCTCATTTTGAGATTACAATCGTGTTCGCGCTCCCATTGAAGTCGTTCGGGTCCTTTGTAGCGTTCGTGAGACCCACTGGTTGAATGCCCTTGAGGCTGGGTTAACTCTTGAACGTGAATCAAAACTGGAACGTGCTCATTTCGAGCAAGTTCAGCTGCTTTATAGTACGCGGAAACCAATGCGGGGTAGTCCCAACCATTGACCTTAATGATTTCATAACCCTTGAGTTTTTTTTCACGCTGGAATCCGCTGAGGATCGAAGAAATATTTTCTTTTGTTGTTTGGTATTTTGCATGGACCGAAATACCGTACTCGTCATCCCATACACTAATTACCATAGGGACTTGCATAACGCCCCCTGCATTTACAGTTTCCCAGAACAAGCCTTCACTCGTACTGGCATTTCCTATAGAACCCCAAGCTACTTCATTACCAGAATCAGATAAATTGCTCAGGGGCTCAAGATTGTCCAAAGATCGATATACTGAGGAGGCTTGGGCTAAACCCAAGAGTCGGGGCATTTGTCCTGCGGTTGGGGAGATATCAGAACTGCTGTTGTATTGGTCTTTTAGTGCTTTGAAATTTCCCTGATCATCTAAGCTATGGGTTGCAAAGTGGCCGCCCATTTGTCGGCCACCGCTCATCGGTTCATGCTCCAGGGAGGTATGGGCATAAAGTCCGGCAAAAAAATCTTCAATGGATAACAAATCCAAGGCCATCATAAAAGTTTGATCGCGGTAGTATCCGGATCGCCAATCCCCTTTTTGAAATGCTTTGGCCCATGCCAATTGAGGAACCTCTTTGCCGTCGCCGAATATGCCGAATTTGGCTTTACCAGTCAACACCTCTCGTCGTCCGAGTAAACTGCATTCTCGGCTGGTGACCGCAACAGCATAGTCCTTCAGTACTTCGGCTTTAAAATCTTCAAAAGAAAGGTCTTTTTTTGACATGTTCAGGGGTTTTACTCAACTAAGAGTGGGTCGTCGATTGGGTTGTTTGGCCATGCGAAAATAACCATTTTATCCGTCAATTGCAATCCTGTAGGTTGCTGTAAAAAGTCTTTGTTACTGGTTTTTGACTTTTTTGACGCCGTTAAGAACCAGGTACCGAATCAATAAAAAGAACGGTGCTCCATGGAATAAAAAGTCAAAATAATCCATCGGCTTCATTCCTACGGCGCCACCTAAGATCCATCTGATTTTACCCCAGATATGAGGTTCAGGAAAATAAGGGGCTAAACCCAGGGTTAAGCAGAGAATAACGATGAGTCTAAGGTTGTTTAAAATATTCATATCAATACCATTTGCGGGTAAATAATTTACTCAAAGTTTGCAAGTCCAAGGTGGCAATAAAACGAATACGTGAACCATAGTTATCCAATTCAGGTTCAAATCCTAAATTCGACCAAAGGGGAAAGTACAATTCAAAAAAGTCAGTCACAAAACTCGTACGCACCCCTGAATCGTAAACCACTCTCGCATTTGCGCCTTTGTTTTTTACTAAACCTAAATCGCCATACAAATAGATCCATCGCCAAAGATTTACACTAGAGTTAAACGTACTGATCCATTGATTGGCGAAGCCAGGCTGAAGTTTTGATTTAAAACCACCTTCGGCAATAATGAGCTGCTGGCTGTAAATTCCACTGCTTTCACTTCGGCCGTAATAATTGTAATCAAAAAGATAATCGGTAGGTCGATCTAAGGCAAAACTAAAATAGTTCTCATCACTGGGGGATTCGTTTCGTAAAAATAAGCCGGTGAAAAAGCGCAAGTTGATTTGTCGATTACTCAAAAACAATTTTCGGTATTCAAATTGAGCAGAAATCTTTGTGAAGGCTGAGGACCATTGAGCATTAAAGGCAGCACTGTAATAATTAATTAGATTATTGTCCGAATAGTTGTACTGAAGGTTATAAACGCTGTAGTTGGGCTCACGAGCCTCCGCCTCTGGGGATTTATCTCTTGTGACATGAACTGAGCGAAGGGTCACGTATTGTCTTTGATTTTTACGCAAATCACTTTGGTCTCTAAACGCAAAAATAGCATAGGGGGAAAGTCTTCTGTAAAATAAACCGGCGTCATACGAAAAATAGTTTCCAGCAATACCATAGCGCTTGAGAAATAAATTTGAGGTTTCATTCCAGTCGTTATAGATGACGGACCCACCACCAACCATGGAGTTTGACCTCAATGCGTATTGGGGTTCAAAATTGTAATGGAGCGGTTTAGGCAGAATGGTTCGATTATACCACCTTAGCCCTAAACTTAATCCGTCATAAAGGTTATAGCCCACTGACGGGAGCATGAATATTTGTCGATAATTAGGGTCTTCGATATCTTGAATAAGGCGCAGCTGCAATGGGCGTCGGTATGTTTTCTCAACACCGGCATAGTTATTTCGTTGATTGATCTCTGGGACCGTGCCTGATGGATTGACCACTAACCGCTCAGTTTGATATTTTGGAATGGATACGGTTACCTGTCCTTCAAATGGGGGCGTCCAAATCGTTCCACTTATTGTGTCATTCAGATAGCGCGATAGGGGCACAGGGCTAAAAGATTTTCCTTTATTGATCAGGGTAACCTCCAAAGAATCTTCGCGGGACACGACCTCTGTAATTTTAAAATCATTTGAGGTGCGTTCATTGACAAAACTCTTGAAATACCAGGATAAATCATCTTGACCATCGCTTAAAATGCGCTCGAACACATTTGGATTTATAATACGATTGTCATGGCTCCAAAGTCGTTTTAATCTCTGCTTCAGGGTATCTTTACCTAAGTATTGGTCCAAAAGATTCATATGAACCCCAGCCAAATATTCATTACTGATTTTAGCATTGAAATTAATCAATCGGTCTTTTGAGGTACCTAAAGACTGATGAACATTGTTGCGTACTCCGTTGAGATAAATTAGGCGGTATTGCGCATTAAAATCTAAGTCGCTCAGCTTTGACCAGCGCACAATGGGCCAACGACTAATACTGCCCAAAAGCTTCTGATTGGGATATTGACGCTCGACGTATTCTTGAAGCAGATACAATTGAATTCCTGCACGAATCCAATAATGGTCTCTAAGGTTAATGGTCAAAGTGCGTTTTAGATATTGATCTGATATGAGCTTTATAAAGGCTAATTCTTGGTCAAAACCTGCTGGAAATGGATTGAAAAAATCAGGCAATTGATTCAAACCGTAAACAGGATTGAGTTTGTATTGGCGCGTGTCAATCATTAAACGCTCGTGCTGAAGTGGGCCGAGCTGCTCAGATAAAAACGCATCGATACGATCCAGCTGAAATTGTCTTATTTCAGGGGTGCTTTTTTTTAGGTCAAAATCCGTAATGATGCTCAAATGCTCTGTTTGATAGACCTGAAATTCAGGTTTGTGGAACCAATGCAGCGGCACTACGTCTTGACGTTTTCCCTTATATTCAGCGCGGATGGTTTGAATTGAATTTTCAGGGCCAATAGGGACAATCTCAGCACTGATAGAATCTAAATCTGTTTTGAAACCCAGATGTCCGGGGTATTGAAACTTAGCTTTTAAAAGGACCGGAGCCATTACAAAATCATCGAGATTTTTGTTGCTGTATACAATCCATGAGTGGTCAAAAGCAGCAGGGGTAATCCACCAATATTTAATGTGGTAATTCCCTTTGTTATCAACGCCAAATCGGGTGTATTTATCCTTTGGAATTTTGACCTTGTAGCGCAGCTGAGCCTTTAGACTATCCCCGGGCATTAAGGCTTGGGCTAATTTCAATTTTATTTGATCAATCGCCGAGCGCTCATAATCGGCTATTTCATCATTGACGGTCCAATTTTCGATTGTGGTGCGTCCGCGATCTTTGTCCTTTTCAAAATGAAAACTAGATTCAAAATTTTCTGCAAAGCGTTGGCCTAGAGGACTTGATTTGTCCGAAAAACTATTGGCCCAATCCAAAAAATAAAATTCATTGAGCGGGCTGGATGTTGCGTTTACCAAAAGCATCTCTTGGTTTATGCTTAGCTCAGCGTTTAGAGTATCTAGGACCACCTCTAAGGCAATCTTATGCTGTGCAAAAGACAAAGGGGCAGCCCCTAATAAAAAACTTAGCGAGAGGATTAAACGAATAAGAAATGGACGAGGCCCTGCAGGCATAAGAGTCTTAAAAATTAGGGCTTATGGCAAATTGATCGTAAAAGTTAGTCAGAATTTGAACGACCTCATCTTCTGTATCAACGAGTTCGATTAAATGCAAATCCTCAGGACTGATGTTTCGTTCATGTGCCATTGTATTTTTAATCCAATCATAAAGCCCTTGCCAATAAGATCGACCGACCAGTATAATGGGGAATTTATCTACTTTTTTGGTCTGTATCAAAGTGATGGCCTCAAAAAGCTCATCGAGCGTACCGAATCCACCAGGCATGACGACAAATCCCTGAGCATACTTGACAAACATTACTTTACGCACAAAGAAATAATCGAAATCAATGCTGTTATGTTTGTTAATATAGGGGTTACTCTGTTGTTCAAAAGGAAGTTCGATATTGAGCCCCACTGAGGTGCCTCCGTTTTCAAAGGCCCCTTTATTGGCGGCCTCCATAATTCCAGGTCCTCCGCCGGTAATAACACCAAAGCCCATGTCCGTAATGCGCTTGGCTATGCGCTCAGTAAGGTCGTAATAAGGATTGTCGTTTTTGGTACGCGCCGAGCCAAAAATACTGACACAAGGACCTATTTTGGCCAATTTTTCATAGCCTTCAACAAATTCCCCCATGATCTTAAATACGCCCCAGGAGTCGTTTGTTTTTATTTCGTTCCAGTTTTTGTATTCTTTTTCTGCTCTCATAAGGGAATGCTTGCGTCTTGTAATTCTTGCTTTAAAAAGGTAGCCGTATGACTTTGTGTCGTTTTTACAAAATCTTCGGGGGTGCCAACACCCATGATTTGTCCGCCACCATGACCGCCTTCTGGTCCTAAATCGATGATATAATCAACGGTTTTAATCACGTCTAAATTGTGTTCAATGACCACAATAGTGTTGCCTTTGTTGACTAATTTACTCAAAACTTTTAGTAAAACCCGAATGTCTTCAAAATGAAGTCCCGTGGTAGGCTCATCTAAAATATAAATGGTATTTCCGGTATCTCTTTTTGCCAATTCGGTAGCGAGTTTGATGCGCTGCGCCTCACCACCAGAGAGTGTGGTGGATTGCTGTCCTAAAGTAATGTAACCCAAGCCAACATCCTCAATCGTTTTAAGGGTGCGATGAATTTTTGGAATATGTTCAAAAAAGACACAAGCCTCTTCAATGGTCATTTCGAGAACATCATAAATAGATTTTCCTTTGTAGCGTATTTCGAGGGTTTCTCGGTTGTAGCGATGTCCTTGACAGGCATCACAAGCCACATAAACATCTGGAAGGAAATTCATTTCGATGACCTTAAGTCCTGCGCCTTGACAGGTTTCACAACGCCCCCCTTTGACATTAAAGCTAAAGCGTCCCGGTTTATAGCCGCGAATCAGTGCCTCTGGAACTTTGGCGAACAGATTTCTTATTTCTGAGTAGACCCCAGTATAGGTCGCGGGATTTGATCTGGGTGTTCGCCCGATTGGCGATTGATTGATGTCGATGACTTTATCTAAATGCTCAAGACCTTCGATCCGTTCATAGGCCTGAGGTTCCTTAACACCATTGAAAAAATGCGTATTAAGAATTGGATAGAGCGTTTCATTGATTAAAGTCGATTTTCCACTTCCCGAAACACCCGTTACGCCAATCATGCAGCCTAAAGGGAGATGAAGATCGACCTGACGTAAATTATTTCCGCTTGCTCCGAACAGGCTAAGCGTTTTTCCATTGCCCATTCTTCTGCTGCTGGGTATTTCTATTTGTTTGCGACCGTTGAGGTAATCTGAGGTAAGGGTATTGGCTGAAGCCAGATTCTGCGGGGGGCCTTGCCACTGAATCAGTCCTCCATGTTTTCCAGCGGCGGGCCCAATATCGATGAGTTCGTCGGCCTTGAGGATCATGTCTTTATCGTGCTCAACCACAAGGACTGAATTCCCGAGATCACGAAGCTGTTCGAGGGATTTGATTAGTTTTTCGTTATCCCTTTGGTGTAGACCAATACTGGGTTCGTCCAAAATATACAATACACCAACCAGTTGAGAGCCAATTTGCGTGGCCAGACGTATGCGCTGTGATTCCCCGCCGGATAGGGATTTGGCACTTCTGTTCAAGCACAAATAGGAGAGTCCGACATCCAGTAAAAATTGAAGACGTGTTTCTACTTCTTTAAGGACTTCTTGGGCGATCACTTGCTGAGCTGGGCTTAACTTTTGGGGTACCAATCTGATCCACTCGATGAGATTATTGATGTCCCATTCGGCTAACTCTGCTATGCTTTTTTGGTCGATTTTAAAAAACTGAGATTCTTTACGCAAACGAGAGCCATGACAAACCACACAGGTCTTTTTATCCATAAAGGACTTGGCCCATCGGCGAAGTTGACGTGAGTCTTTATTTTCGAAGGTCGCTTCGATAAACGGGATTATTCCGTCAAAATCAATTTTAAATGAACGCGTAATGCCTAAAGTTTTGGAGGTCACCTCGTAGGTGGTCTGAATGCCGTGAAGAATCGCCTCTTGCATAGGGACAGGCAATGCCTCAAATGGCGTATTGAGGTCCGCTTCAAAATGTTGTGCAATCAACTCGAGTTGTTTGGTGATCCAAGAATTAGCTTGTTTCTCATAAGGGGCGATTGCGCCCTTTTTTATAGATAGGGTAGGGTCAGGAATTATCTTTTGACGATTGACCTCGTGGAGACTACCCAGTCCTTTGCAATGAGGACACATCCCTTTTGGGGAGTTAAATGAAAAGTTATTTGGCTCTGGGGTCGCGTAGGAAATGCCCGTGGTGGGACACATTAATGATCGACTAAAGTAACGCGGTTTGTTGGTTTGGGACTCTTCTGCTTTGCCATGAATCAACACCATCAAAATCCCCTCACCGTGATACATGGCCGTTTCAATGGCACCTTTGAGTCTTTGATCTTGATGTTCTCCTCCACTAATTTTTAAGCGATCAATGACGATTTCTATATCGTGAGTTTTATAACGATCAACCTTCATGCCTTTGGTGATGTCTTTGATCTCACCATCTACGCGCACCTTCAAAAACCCTTGTTTGGCAATGCTTTCAAATAGTTCGCGATAATGACCTTTACGTGAACGTACCACGGGAGCCAAAATAATGATGCTTTGGTCTTTAAAGTCAGTGCAGATTAATTCTTGAATTTGGTCATCCGTATAGCGCACCATACGTTCGCCAGTCTCATAGCTATAAGCATCACTGGCCCGCGCATAAAGCAATCGCAAAAAATCGTAAATCTCAGTGATGGTACCTACTGTAGAGCGCGGGCTTTTGCTTGTTGTCTTTTGCTCTATGGCAATAACCGGAGAAAGCCCTTCAATTTTGTCCACATCGGGACGCTCTAAATTACCTAAGAATTGACGGGCATAGGCCGAGAATGTTTCAATATAACGACGTTGTCCTTCAGCATATATTGTATCAAAGGCTAAAGACGATTTTCCACTACCAGAGAGCCCTGTAATCACGACCAGAGATTCTCTCGGGATTTTTACGTCTATATCCTTTAAATTATGGACTCTAGCCCCGTAGACTTCGATAAAATTGACATGATTTTTCATCAGGGGCAAAGGTACTCAAATAACCGAGAAAAAATATCGGCTTCCCCTTTAGAATAAATGGATTTAGGCCTTTTTTGCATTGGCCTCGCGGTAAAGGAAAGGATAGAGCCCAAGGGCTACATAAACCAATACACTTAAGGTCACTGAAATGCCAAATACCAAAAAGCTCAAGGACAACTGAAAAAGCAATGCAATCATTGGGAGCAGGACCCCAAAGCCCATTAAGGTCGCAAAAATGGCATAGAGATAATTCATTAGCGCTGGCAAATTGGTTTGAGTTTGATCGCGATACAGAAGGAGTTTTGGCATAATTTCCTGATTCATGTATTCACCGAGTTTTGCAAGGAAAACCTCGTTGAACGATGAATCTTGAAAGGCCTCATTGCTAATGGATAAGGCCAAATTCATAATCTTTTCTTGATGACGCTCAAAAACGGCATTATAGTCCAGTGCCCCTTTAAATTCACCGTATTTATAACCGAAATAATACCAAAGTCCAGAGCCGCATTTATGACGGAGCCATTGTTGAACGATGGCCTTGTCATAGACCTCAGGATAAACCACATGATCCCCTTTAGCGGGTTCCAATGGGTGGGTCATAAGCAGTGATTTGAATTCTAAATAGAGGTTCTCCGTATCATTGTACTGATGGTGTTCCTCCATAAACTCAATGGCCAATTTTGACTTGCCGTTATAAAATTCTTTGACTTGAAAAAACGTCAGTCCTTCGTATTCCTCCTCGAGGTATTCTTTGAGACCGGGCAGCCACATTTTAGAGCGCAATAAAATTTCAATAATCTCCCGGAAATAATGCATTTTTTGGGTAAATACACTCAGGGTTTCTATGGCTTGCATTCTTGTGTTTTTGTGAAATACAGCGGCAATGGCTAGATAGACCATCAATAAGGCAGATAGACCAGCGCTGATCCCGATCAGCAAAGGCGCATGACGATCTAAAGTGAGGGCTATGGCCGGGTCCACATCCAGCATGTGGCGCGTAACCAAAAACAAGGATACCGCTACGAGACCACTGATTGCCAAAGGCAAGGTGTTCAAGGTACGTGTTATGGAAATTCGTTTAGCCATTATTGTATTTTCGGGTGTGAATTGCGACAAGACACACCAGTCCAATCAAACAAAGATAAGGGTTTTGGAGAATTAATGTAGTATTTTACCTACAAATACCTGTGACAAGATTAAAAACCCAGAGCGGTGTCATCGCCTCTGGGATCAGCACCGGCTTCTAAAACACCATTTGAATGGCGCATGATCGCATCGACTTTACCGAT
>RFXU01000079.1 GCA_009921505.1 Flavobacteriaceae bacterium | reverse complement strand
TATGGAGCCGGCTCCATAGTGCGCAAAGCACTGCAAGCCCAGCAAAATGAGCATTTTGACTTTTCGTTGGATTGGCTCAGTCATGGCTATAAAGAATTGTCCATTGCCCCGAGCTCAAAGGGCGACTATAAACTTCGCCCAGACGCCCTACATATATGGCCCCGTGGAGAAGATATGATCATTGCCTTACCCAATTTGGACAAAAGTTTTACCGTGACTTTGTTTATGAGTCATGCCCGAAGCCCTCACGGCTTTGATCACATTAAAAGTGAGGTCCAAATCCGCGCCTATTTCGAAGAAAAATATCCGGAGCTTATTGAACTTATACCGGATATTATTCAGCAATATCAAGAAAATCCGACCGGGCCCTTAGGAACGATTAAATGTGGCCCTTGGAATGCTCAGGGGAACACCCTGATTATGGGAGATGCAGCCCATGCCATCGTCCCTTTTTACGGACAAGGTATGAATGCCTCGTTTGAAGATGTTTTGGTCTTCGATCAGCTTATGGATTCTGGAGTGCGTCCTTGGAGTGCACTCTTTGAACAGTTTGCTAAAAAACGTAAAAAAGATGCGGACGCCATTGCGGATTTGGCGCTAGATAATTTTCATGAAATGAAAGAGCACACCGCAGACCCAATATTTCAGCGTAAACGGGCCATTGAAGTTCGCCTAGAACAAGAACGCCCAGAGCACTATCACAGTAAGTACTCTATGGTCACCTTTAAACCTGAACTCAGTTACCACAAGGCGATGACCCTTGGGCGCGCTCAAGATAAAGCCATTGAGCAACTGCTGCGCCAAAATAAATTAAATGAATCGCAAGACTTGGATGAGCAACTCCAATTAATTGATCAGCTTGCGCAAAACCTGCTCGAGCAAATAGAACAAAACAATTAAACTCTATTATATGGCACAGACCAATAATAAACTAGTCGAAGGAAAAGCCACCCCAAGAGGGGCCTATCCACATATCAAACGTGTCGGTGATTACTTGTACATCTCCGGTACCAGTGCCCGCAAACCAGACAATACAATCGCCGGAGCCCATAAAGTTGACGCCATGGGCACAATGCGCTTAGATATCAAAGAACAAACCGCTGCAGTCTTAGACAACATTAAAGACTACCTCAATACAGAGGGCGCAGGGCTTGAAGACTTAGTCGACTTAACGACATTTTTAGTCAACATGAATGACTTTGCAGGGTACAATGAAGTTTATGCTCAGTACTTTAAGGCCGAATCTGGCCCGGCCCGCACTACCGTAGCCGTGCATCAATTGCCCAATCCATTGCTGCTTATCGAAATAAAAGCCACGGCCTATAAACCCCTTCAATAATGACCCAGGTTCTCAATTACATCAACGGTCAGTTTCAACCCGCTTTAAGTGGAGCGACTTTAGAGAATATTGAACCGGCAACCGGAAACGTATACGGGCATCTCCCTCAGAGCGATGCCCAGGATATAGAACAGGCTTATGAGGCGGCAAAACAAGCATTTGGCGCTTGGCGGCAAACAACTCTAGAGCAGCGCAGTGCTATTTTATATCGGATTGCTGATCTTATTCAAGAGAATTTAGAGAAACTTGCCCAGGCCGAATCCCGCGATAGTGGAAAACCATTGTCATTGGCTAAAACCGTGGACATCCCGAGAGCGTCGAGTAATTTTCGGTTTTTCGCTCATGCCTTGACCCAGTTTTCCAGCGAAGCGCATGAAAGTGTGGGGACGAACAGCATTAATTTTACTTTGAGACACCCTATTGGTGTGGTGGGATGTATCTCGCCGTGGAATCTTCCCCTCTATCTTTTTACTTGGAAAATTGCCCCTGCCTTAGCCGCAGGCAACACGGTGGTGGCAAAACCAAGCGAGCTTACGCCCGTTACCGCCTTTTTACTGGCCGAGCTTTGTCAAAAAGCCGGGCTTCCTGCGGGCGTACTGAATATTGTAAACGGGACAGGGCCTAGTGCGGGGCAAGCCATCGTCGACCACCCCAACATCAAAGCCATCTCTTTTACTGGAGGTACCGCTACAGGAGCACATATCGCCCGAGTCGCGGCGCCTATGTTTAAAAAATTATCTCTAGAACTCGGGGGGAAAAATCCCAATATTATTTTCGCGGATTGCGCGTATGATCGCATGCTGGAGACCACCTTAAAATCTTCTTTTGCGAATCAGGGTCAAATTTGTTTATGCGGAAGCCGCATTTTTGTGGAACGCCCTCTTTACGAGCGGTTTAAAAAAGATTTCGTGAGCCGGGTCGCCCAACTACGTGTAGGGCCGCCAAGCGAGGCAGTGGATTTGGGCGCAGTCATCTCAAAAGAACACCGACAAAAAATATTGGATTATATCGCCTTGGCCCAAAAAGAAGGAGGAAATATCCTAACAGGAGGAAAAGAGGCTATAGTCGAAGAACACCCCAAGGGCTATTATCTGCAGCCGACCGTAATTGAAGTAAACGATCATTTGTGCCGTGTGAATCAGGAAGAAATATTTGGACCTGTAGTAACCCTAATGCC
Source organism: Flavobacteriaceae bacterium (assembly GCA_009921505.1). GTDB lineage: Bacteria > Bacteroidota > Bacteroidia > Flavobacteriales > Flavobacteriaceae > BACL21. Next base: position 6,647 of record RFXU01000079.1, on the reverse strand, counting down.
TTTTGACCATGAAGAAGAAGTTATCGAGATGGCTAATAGTGTAACTTATGGTCTTTCGGCTAGTTTATGGACTTCAAATTTAGATCGTTCAATGCGATTTGGACAACAACTCGAATCAGGCATTGTATGGGTCAACACATGGCTTAATCGAGATCTGCGCACTCCTTTTGGTGGTGTGAAGTCAAGTGGCGTTGGGCGTGAAGGTGGATTTGAAGCTTTGCGCTTTTTTACAGAACCCAAAAATATCTGCATCAGTTACGCCCCGAAAATTTAATCCAATCAATATTTTAACCCATTGGTTTCATTAGAAAACAGCCACACTAAAAATTTTAAACATGGAATTAAAACTCAACGGAAAAACAGCTTTAGTGTGCGGGAGTACCGCAGGAATCGGTAAAGCTACTGCGATGGAGTTAGCCAGTCTTGGCGCAAATATTATCCTTCTGGCACGTAATCAAGAAAAATTAAAGCAAACCTTGAGCGCATTGCCAAGAGCAATTGACCAAACCCATGATTTTATGGCCGTTGACTTTAGTGATACGAATGCCTTTAAAGACACCGTGGAGGCTTTAGTTAAAAAACACCAAATTCATCTCTTGATCAACAATACAGGTGGTCCCGCCTCAGGCCCCGCCTTTGATGCTGATCCACAACAATACGCCTCAGCGTTTGCCCAACATCTTTTATGCAATCAAATACTGGTCCAAGGAGTAGTCCCAAGTATGAAACAGGCCGGGTATGGACGCATTATCAATGTTATTTCTACCTCGGTAAAACAACCCATTGAAAATCTTGGCGTAAGCAATACGATTCGGGGGGCTGTAGCGAATTGGAGTAAAACCTTATCTGTAGAGCTTGGGCCTTTTGGCATTACTGTAAATAACGTACTTCCGGGTTTTACGGCAACGGATCGCCTGGATGATATTGTCAATTCTGCTGCAAAGCGCATGAACAAAACCACAGAGCAAGCCCGTGATTTCATGACCTCAGTTGTGCCTGCGCGCCGTTTTGCTCAAGCCGAAGAAATAGCCTTTGGTATTGCCTTTTTATGCAGCCCTTCTGCAGGATATATCAATGGCATCAACCTACCCATTGATGGCGGACGCACAAAATCTTTGTAACTTTATCATCGGCCGATCGCAAAAGCCATATATCAAAAGCTAATTGTTTCAATCATGAAAAGAAAACTGCGCATTAACGGTCATTCCCATCTGCTCCCCTATCCAGAGGAAATTCCCGCATTCATGAAGGACAAAGGAATTTTTTGGGTCGATAAGGATCGGAAATTTATGCTGCAAAAAGATTGGAGTCGTCCGGTCACTGATTCTAGCTTTTTTTTAGACGAAAAACTACAATGGATGGATCGTTATAAAATCGATCACGCGGTGGTTTTGAACTTATCCCAACTCTATGGCAATGGGCTGCGCTTAGAAGAGATGAAGCAAGCCTTGCGCTTTCAAAATGATTTTAACGCCCGCATTCAGCATGATCATGGCAGTAAATTTACCTGTGGTTTTGTGGTGCACCCCGGATTTGTGCGCGGTGCTGTATGGGAGATTGAACGCTGTGTCGAAGAACTTGGCCTAAGATTACTTTGTCTCCCAACCCATTATATGGATACCATTGGGACTTGGCGCAGTATTTTTGACGCCGAAAACGAACCCATTTTTGAATTGGCCTCTTCCTATAATTTGGCCGTTGAAATACACCCCTATGACGGTGAAAAATTTATCAAACTTCAAAATACAGCTTGGCGATTTCACCTGATTTGGATGCTGGCTCAATGTGCTGATGCCTATCACTTTTATACCCTTAACGGCTATGCGGACAAGTATCCTGGCATGCGCACTTGTTTTGCCCACGGTGGCCAGCTGGCCCAAATAAATCTCGGACGAAGAATTCAAGGTTTTGACGGGCGACCTGACCTTTTTGAAGGTAAAGTTCATCCGCGTAAAAGTGTAGGCCACAAAAATATCTTTTTTGACACACTCGTTCATGACACCGGTTCTTTGGAACTTTTGATCAAAAACCAAGGGAGTAAGCAAGTCCTTATGGGCCTAGATGATCCTTATCCACTGGGAGAAATGGAAAGTGCTGCGCAATCCTCTTATCCGGGTAAGATTTTGGATTTAGCACAAAAACAAGGACTCCTCAGCATGCAAGAATGTGATGAGATTTGGGAAGATAATGTGCTTCAGTGGCTCTTTGGTCAAGACCAAGAAGCCAAAAATAAACTTATCGATAAAATATTGGCCTAGTGGATTTTTTACCCGAAGATATCGAGCAATATGCTGAACTGCATACTCAAGAAGAACCTGAGCTCTTAAAGGAATTAAATCTTGAAACCTGGCAGACCGTGCTTGCTCCGCGCATGCTCAGTGGCCCTATTCAAGGACGCCTTTTGAGTATGATTGCTCAATTAGTAGCCCCAAAGGCCATCTTAGAGATTGGCACCTACACCGGTTATTCCGCTTTATGCCTGGCTGAAGGACTCACTGAGGATGGGGTCCTGCACACCATCGATCGCAATGCTGAGTTAAGACGCTTACAACAGAAGTATTTTGATCGATCCGGTAAAGCACATCAGATTATTGCCCACCTTGGAGATGCTACTGAGATCCTCCCGAGTCTCGACCAAAAATTTGATTTAATATTTATCGATGCAGACAAGTCGAATTATCTCAATTACTTGACCTTAGTTACACCAATGTTACGTTCTGGCGGCTTACTAATCAGCGATAATGTCTTGTGGAGTGGAAAGGTTACCCAAAAAGCTCAAGCAGATGACCTAGACACCAAGGTTCTTCAAGAATTTAATCAAAAACTTAAAACGCATCCTGAATACCAGACTGTATTACTGCCCATCAGAGACGGACTCTCGCTAGCGCGAAAGCGGTAGTTAAAATTGACGTTTGATTGGACCGGTTATTTGATCCACGTCTTCTTTGACCTGATCAATACTCTTTTTGAAGTCCGTTACGTCAATACCTTGTTTGTCGGCACTTTTTGTGATTTCCTTTTTTATATCGTCTGTCGCATGCCGAATTTGTTTCATGGTCTTCCCCAGACCACGGGCCATTTCAGGCACCTTATCAGCCCCAAAGACCATCAGGACGATAAACACGATAAAAGCAATTTCAGCACCGCTGATAAAAAGTACCGGAAAAATCATAGTACAAAGATATTAAAGTTCACAGGACCATAAACAAAAGCTCCGATGAAATCATCGGAGCTTTTTTAAGTATTTATATCAATTTCTATAAGACGATCTTACTTATAGTGTCCACCTTTATTTACTGTCCTTTGATATTACTTTTAAAGGTCTGGAACTCACCCACTATCTCTTCAGCAGGCCAAGCGTTATTGGAGGTATCGATATCAGCAGTCTCTTCATCTGGATCGACTACTATTTTGACTATTTCCTTTTCTGAGGCTATGATTTTACCCACAGAAGCATCGTTTAAACGCCAGATTTGGGCTGGATAAGTAATGCGCTCGGTTGAACCATCAGCATAGGTATACTCTGCGATAATAGGCATTGGGATTCCTCCTGGCTTTTCAAAAGTCACCTCGTAAAAGTACTTTGGCATTTTTAGGCCTGCACGCTCTTCTGGAGTCATGCGATCCATAATAAACTCTTGAAGCGTAACGACATCATTCAAGGTTTGGGTGCGCATATCTTCTTCAAAATCTTCACTACCCTCCTCTACTAAGTACACTAGTGGGGGCAAATCACTCTCGCTCATACCACGCGCCTGCATCATTTCACGAATCGCTGTGTTCATTTTATGTGTCACATAGTATTTCTTAACCGAAGCTACACCGATATCGGTATAGTCAGTCGTGTAAAACCAAGAGCGCCAAAACCAATCCAAATCAATGGCTGAAGCGTCCTCCATACTGCGGAAGAAGTCCTCAGGGGTTGGGTGCTTGAACATCCATCTCTGAGCATAGGTTTTAAACGCATAATCAAATAAGTCTTCACCCATTATGGTTTTACGTAAAATGTTCAATCCTGTAGCAGGCTTGGAATAGCCATTAGCGCCAAAATTAAAGGTGTTCAATCCCTTGGTCATAATTGGAGCCAATTGATCTTGATCCCCCGCCATATAATTCACTATGGCTTTTGCCGGACCACGTCGTGATGGATAGGTTTCATTTGGTGCGATTGCCTCAGGATAAGCAGCACCAAAATCCTGCTCGGCAACGTACTGAACAAAAGTATTAATTCCTTCGTCCATCCATGTCCACTGACGCTCGTCGCTGTTGACAATCATCGGGAAAAAGTTATGACCCACTTCATGAATAATCACCCCAAACATTCCATATTTAGTTCGATCACTGTAGGTGCCATCCTTTTCAGGTCTTCCGTAATTCCAGCAAATCATTGGATACTCCATCCCTTGATTTTTCGCGTGGACAGAAATTGCTTTATGATAGGGATAGTCAAAGGTCATGCGCGAGTAAGACTTTAACGTGCTCGCGACAACACGGGTCGACCAGTCTTCCCAAAGTGGATTTCCTTCTGGTGGATAAACCGATACAGCCATTACATCGCGATCTCCAATACGCACGGCCATCATGTCCCATATATAACGGCGTGAGGTCGCAAAACCAAAATCACGAACCATTTTTGCATCAAATTTCCAAGTCTTACTGCTTGTGGCGAATCCTTTAGAGGCGCGTTCGGCTTCATCCTGGGTCACAATCAACACTGGCTTATCATAGCTCTTTTTTGCCAATTCATATCGGCGCATCATCTCTTTTGAGAAAACTTCTTTGCGGTTGACAAGTACCCCAGTGGCATCAAGAACGTGATCCGAAGGAACCGTTATGGAAACTTCGAAATTACCAAAGGGAAGGGCAAATTCATCTCTTCACTGTTTTGCCAGCCTTCGACGTCAGAATAAACGGCCATACGAGGATAGAATTGAGCAATGACGTAACCCTTATTCCCATCTTCAAAAACTTCGTAACCGCTGCGCGCGCGATCCACTGTATGATCAGGAATATTATACCACCACTTGATTGAAAAAACGAATTTATCCCCTGGCTTCAGGGCTTTAGGCATTTCCACACGCATCATGGTTCGATTCACGGTATGTGGCAGTGGGTTCCCCTTTTCATCACGAACCCAATCAATTTTGAATCCACCATCAAAACCTTCACCCATGTACTCACTGACAAAACTGCTGGCCATTTTTGCCGGGAAAGCCCCCGAAGGCTCAATCAAAGGACTTTTGCTGTCTCTAGCGCGTTTGTTTTGATCCAATTGCACCCAAAGATACTCCAACACATCAGGCGAATTATTCGTGTAGGTAATTGTTTCCTCTCCATAAAGTTGAGAGCGCTGATCGTTCAGCGTTATAGACATTTTGTAATCCGCTTGTTGCTGATAATAGGCTGGTCCTGGCGCACCACTAGCAGAACGATACTGATTTGGGGTAGAAAACTCTTCGTAGAGTTGTTTAAACCTATTGGTATTATAGTGTCCAGGCTTGCGCTCTGGCTTTGGTTCTTGATCTTGTGCCTGTGCGCCGATCACCATACTTAACGATAGGAACAGCGCGGCAAATAATCCGAATTTTGCGTGCATAATTTTTGTTTTAAATCAGCGTTAAATTTACCTCTTTCTGCGGGTTGTGAAAATACTCAATTAAAGTTTAACACTCCGTTAGGGTTCTCAGAAAAAAGCAAAAGGCTTTTTCGCTCATCACCCACTTTTACATGAAGGATATTTTGCTGATCTGAGGTGAGATCAAAGAGTGTTTTATTTTCAAAAAAGAGTTCTGCCAAAGTTCCATTTAATGGAACCTCGATAAATATTTTTACTTGATCAATATCGTATTGATGCCCTAAATAATTCAATACCAAATCCTGATCATTATTTTTAATGGTCCATTGATTGAGGACATATCGTTTAATAAGTTCGGCATTTTCTTCAGACTCATTAACCCCCGCCAATTTAATTTGCGCTCCATAGCGCGCGCGCAAAACGTTTTCTAAATCATCGGTGAAAATGCGCTGAACAATTTCGAGGCTATTGGTGCTTGAATTAAATTCAATATTGGCCGTGCTAACATAAAACTTATGAACCGGACCTTGAGTCAGGTTTATTGATTGGGAAAAATTCATCAAACTCCACAGGACAAAGCCCGTAGAAATAAAGAAAACATTTATCTTGTACATCATAGTTTTGTGCTGTTGCACAAACCTAAGGAAATAAGGAGAATCTGCGACTATAATAATCCTTCGTATTTTATGAATAACCTCTTACTGGCCAGCACCTCAACACTTTTTGGACAAGAATATCTGTCTTATCTTCTGCCTGAGCTCAAAATTTTTTTTCAAGGCGTGGATAGCATCACATTTGTACCCTATGCAAGACCTGGCGGATGCAGTGAACACGAGTATACCCAAAAAGTTCGCGATACTTTTGGCCAAATCAATATTGAGGTCATAGGTCTTGATGAGGTTCAAGACCCCATTGCCGTTATAAAGGAATCCAAAGGGATTTTTACAGGAGGAGGGAACACTTTTTTATTGGTTCAACGACTCTATGAATTAGATTTAATTGACCCATTAAACTATGTACTGGATCAAGGAGTCCCTTATCTCGGCACAAGTGCAGGGTCAAATATTTGTGG
>RFXU01000078.1 GCA_009921505.1 Flavobacteriaceae bacterium | reverse complement strand
TTACGTAAAAAACTTGATTTAGAGCGAGATGTGAATTTAAGCGAATACGTCATCAATTTGTAACATCCTTTACATTGTTTATTCCACACACAACATTACCACAACATTTTTTGTAATTTAGCACTTGCTTAAGTGGATTTTTGAGAATAACGACCAAAGTCTATTTAGGTTAATGCTATGAAAATCAAATAATTGGCTATAAATTGCTGGTTTGAAAGCCCCGTACTAGAGCGCTGTATCATTTTTGTATAGTTTCCAAAGGTGGTGCAACAAGTCAAACTTTGCTAATTTGTGCTCAAACTAACAGACCATGAAGCAATTTTTTGTATTTGCTCTATCCTTTCTTTGGAGCATTTCAGCACATGCGCAGGAAATCACAATTTCTGGACAAGTTACCGATAACAACAATGAGCCTCTTATTGGCGCCTCAGTTGTGGAGGTCGGCACCAACAATGGAGTCACAACGGACTTTGATGGTAACTTTTCAATCAGCGTAAGTAGCGAAGATTCTCAATTGTCCATTACCTATCTCGGGTTTTTGGGCCGAACGGTGACCGTAGGGACTCAAAGAGATTTTTCTGTCTCTTTGGCCGAAGACGCTGCCTCACTTGAAGAAGTCATTGTTATTGGGTATGGAACCCAGCGTAAAAAGGAAATCACTGGTGCTGTTTCCATTATTTCCAGTGAGACTATCGAAGAGTTAAAGCCCGTAAGGATTGAACAGGCCCTTCAAGGTCAGGTCGCAGGGGTTCAAATTACGACTCAATCAGGGTCGCCAGGGAGCCGCTCTGATATTCGAATTCGTGGTATTTCCACTAACGGAGACAACCAACCCCTCATCTTAGTAGACGGGAATGTCATCGAAGACCTTAGCGTCGTAAACCCTGCAGATATTGAAAGCATCAATGTTCTCAAGGATGCCACCGCAGGGATTTATGGGGTGCGCGCTGCCAATGGGGTTATATTAATCACCACAAAAACCGGGCGCAAAGCCACACCCTTAAGCATCGAATATGATGGTTATGTAGGATTCCAAGAAACTACGAGAAAGTTGCCTGCCCTGAATGCTACGGAATATGGTTTGTTAATCAATGAAGCTTTTGTGGCCAATGGTTCTCCTATTGTATACCCTAGTGTTGCTGCACTTGGAACAGGGACAGATTGGCAAGAAGAAGTATTCTCTAAAGCCCCTGTATTCAATCAAAGCATCTCTCTTAACGGTGGGTCAAAAAAATCGACCTATTCAGGGGGCGCCTCTGTACTGAGTCAAGATGGAATCGTAGGGGGAGACAAAGCAAATTTTACCCGTTATAATGGTCGCTTAAATTTTAGCACAGAACAATTTGAAAAACTTACGTTTCGCGGTTCTCTCTTGTATACCGGAATTCAAAGAAAAACCCTTCAAGAAAATGGAATAGGTTCAGTGCTTTACAACGCTCTTAACATGAATCCTGTGCTTCCTGTTCAGGGAAACAATTTTGGCTATTCAAGAGCGGAAAACCTCCCAATCGAGGTCATCAACCCTTTGGCCCAGATCGAAGCGACTTTCAACAACTCCCAAGTTCATAAGATCAGCGGTGTCGCTGGTTTGGAATATAAAGTCGTGCCGAATTTGACCTTCAAGACAAATTATCAGTGGAACTATGCTGAGGTAGACAATCGTTATTACTCGCCGATCGCGGATTTTGGAGTAGAAGGAATTGCCGACAAGGTCTTTGACCGTCTCGATGTAAGCACCCTTGTAGAGGAAGAACAATTCTTTAGAGATTATACTTTTGATGCCTTTTTGACTTACGAAAACACCTTTGAAGATGCGCACAACCTAACGGCGCTTTTAGGAACTTCTGTGTTTAGAACAACAGGAGATTTTTACGGGTTTACCGGACAGGGATTGCCAGATAAGCCATTTGAAGACCTGTCAATTGACGATGCTGAAACAGTTTTTGATAATTATGTCAATGTCAGTAACCGCATATTTGATTCTCGATTACTGTCCTACTTTACTCGGGTACAGTATGATTATAAAGGAAAATATTTGTTCTCAGCCTTATTGCGCCGAGATGGTTCCACTAATTTTGGACCCAATAATAAATTCGGATTCTTCCCGTCGCTCTCATTGGGATGGGTCGCCTCTGACGAAAGTTTTCTACAAGACTCAAAGATTTTTGATTTCTTAAAACTCAGAGGGTCTTACGGGATCATCGGAAACGACCGTATTGGTGCCTTTCGTTTTGAGTCTCTGCTCAGTGGAGAGGGAACTTATGTGTTTGACAACACCTTATTTTTTGGAACCGCTATTGGCGCCATTTCCAATCCTGATATAAAATGGGAGGAACAGGTAACTTTAGATGTCGGGGTGGATTCAAGGTTTCTAGGCGGCAAGTTGAGCTTTGAAATGGACTACTTTAATCGCGAAACGCGCGATTTATTATTGGTTGTGCAAACTTCAGGAACTACAGGATCAACCGCACCCGGTTCAGGAAACCCTGTGGCCAATGCAGGTTCTGTGCGTAACAGCGGATTTGAACTTTCTTTGGGTTACAAAGAAAATATCGGAAGCGACATGTCTTTTGGTATAAATTACAACCTCACAACTTTGGACAACGAAGTACTCTCTGTGAATAACGGTGTGGGTTATGAAGTTGGTGGCGGCTTTGGTATTGGTCAAGACCCGCCAGCCAGAATGGAGGAAGGCTTCCCGATCGGTTATTTTTACGGATATCAGACCCAGGGCATTTTCCAAACACAAGAAGAGGCAGACAACGCCCCGAGTCAAATTGCTTTAGGTGCTCTAGCACGTGCCGGAGATATTCGATTTGCAGACCTTAATGGTGACGGGGTAATCAACACCCAAGATAAAACCTATATTGGTGATCCTATCCCGGATGTAACCATGGGGCTTAACTTGTCCTTTGAGTATAAGAACTTTGACTTCCAGTCCTATTTCTTTGCTTCTTTAGGCAACGAAATCGTGCGTAACTATGAACGAAACGATCGTTTTACCAATAGAACTTCATACTATCTAAATCGTTGGACAGGACCAGGTAGCAGCAATGAATTCCCAAGGGTGACGACCGCCGCGACCTCGAATCTCGTCTTTTCAGACTTTTATGTGGAAGACGGTTCATTCTTGCGCGCTCAAAACATGCAGCTTGGGTTTAGTTTAGGAGATGACCTTTTAGAAAAGTTTAAACTTTCTAAGCTCCGTGTCTACTTCTCTGCGAGCAATGTATTTACCTTAACAAAATACCGTGGGTATGACCCGACCTCATCAAATGGATCGCCAATAGGCAGTGGATTTGACCCAGGATTCTACCCGACGCCAAGAACCTATTTACTTGGCGCTAATATCAAACTCTAAATCGCTAAGAACTATGAAGACTACACGACCATTCAACCGTTCACGCGTTCTACTCATTACCGCTATTGTTGGGCTTTTTGTCGCAGCATGTAGCGACGACTTTGTCTATGTAAATTCTGAAAATCAGAACAGCGAAACTTATTTCAATACCGAAGAGGACTATCAAAATGCTTTAATTGGAGCCTATGATATGTTGCAATCTTCTTATTTAAATGTCATGCTGGGTGAAATTGCCTCTGCCAATACTCTTGCTGGTGGAGAAAGTGCGACAGACGTGATTGGGATTCAACAAATCGACGATATGATCCACACCCCGACTAACGAACAATTGCGCAGCATTTGGAGTTGGATGTACGCCGGGGTCAATCGTGCGAATTACATCCTAGAATTTCAAGATAAAATTGACTTTGATGGCAAAGCCAATGTCATCGGCCAAGCCAAATTCTTGCGTGCCTATTACTATTTCGAACTTGTGAAATGGTTCGGTGATGTGCCACTCGTTGTGGATAAGCGCATCACTTTTGGGGTTCAATTCGAAATCGACCGAACTCCGAAAGCCCAGGTTTATGCACAAATCGAAGAAGATCTTCAATATGCCGCAAATAATCTTCCTGCCGTTCAAGACCAAGCTGGTCGCGTGACCAAAGGAGCTGCTCAAGCCCTTTTGGGCAAGGCCTACCTCTATCAAGAGAAATGGTCGGACGCTGCAACTGCACTAGACGCAGTGATTAACTCAGGACCATATGATCTGATGGCTGATTTTGGACTGATTTTTGAAAACGAAAATGAAAACAACATTGAGTCTGTTTTCGAGGTTCAATACACCGATTTAGAGGGTGCTGGCTTTGGATGCCTGCAGTGTAGCGAAGGTAATGTTGCTGTAGGTTTTAATGGGCCTCGCCAGTACAACGGTCCCTTGTTTGAATCTGGCTTTAGTTTTAATGTCCCGACTCAAGAAACTTATGATCTATACGATGAAAATGATGTGCGCCGTGACTTTGGTATTCTGAATATCGAACAGTGGGCTGCAGATAATTCAGGATATAATGGTGGTGCTGGTGTGAGTTATACTGAAGGTTATGAGCATACCGGCTTTTTTAACCGCAAGTACATTCCTCGTCAAGGGGATGCCAATATCGGGGATCAAAACTTGACCAACCCGAATAACTACCGTTCTATTCGTTTTGCGGATGTTTTACTCATGGCCGCAGAAGCCCATCACGAAAACGGCAATGATGCCTCAGCACAATCCTATGTTAATCGTGTTCGTGCGCGCGCAGGCTTGCCCGCAATCACGACAACAGGAGGTGATTTAGGTGATGCGATATACTTAGAACGACGATTGGAACTCGTGGGCGAAGGTCATCAGTTTTTTGATGCCGTGCGAAAAGGAAAAGCCGCTCAAGAAATTAATGGCTTCCAAAACGGAAAAAACGAAGTCTTCCCGATCCCGGAAATTGAAATACAACTTACAGGTAACCGCTGGGCGCAAAATCCTGGATACTAATACACTACGACCATGAAACGAACAATCAACAGCATATACGCGCTTAGTTTTGCCCTCATCAGCCTTTTAACGGTAATGAGTTGCAGTTCGGATGATGCGAATTTCGATTATTTGAACGCTGCGCAAATTCCTTCGAATTTGAGCCTGATCGTTACCCCGACTACAGATAACTCGGGCAATGTTATTTTTACCCCTAGCGCCTTGAGTGCCTCAAAATTCAACTTAGATTTTGGGGATGGAAGTGAGCCAGTTTCTGTAGTTCCAGGGACTAATGCAATGCACGCATATCAAGAAGGATCTTTTACCGCGACACTGATTGCTGAAAATATCAATGGAGAAGTTTCACAGCCGCTTGAGCAGGCCGTAGTCGTTTCTTTTTTAGCACCAGAAAACCTAGAGATTACGGTATTGCCTGTCGCCGGTGATAATTTCTCAATCAGTGTTTCAGCTACAGCCACTTTAGCGGCCGGTTTTGAAGTCTATTTTGGTGATCAAGTCGACGAAACACCCACTCCAATGATGATCGGTGAATCGCTCACGCATACTTACGCCGAAACAGGGACTTATGAGCTCACTGTTGTGGCCTTAAGTGGCGGCAGTCAAACTTTAGAGGGGACCATCGCCGTTGAAATCGACAACCCTGTTTTACTTCCACTTGATTTTGAGGACGAAACGCTAGAATACGCCTTTTTTGATTTTGCAGGAGCGGTAAACACTAGAATTGGGAATCCGGATCCGTCTGGCATCAATACTAGTGCAAATGTTGTCGAGTTTTTTAAAGAAGCTGGCGCTTTAGTTTATGCAGGAACCGCAATTCCTCTCGGGGAGAATATCGACTTTTCTCTAGGAAGCACCATTTCCATGGATGTCTGGTCTCCTATCGCCGGCACCACGGTTAAGCTTAAAATTGAAAACGCCGCGAATCCAAATATAGCTATGGAAGTGGATGCTTTCCCGTCCGTGGCCAATGAGTGGGAAACCCTTTATTTTGACTTTTCTGGTTTTGATTTGAGTCAGGAATACGCCAAAATCGTTGTTTTCTTCGATTTCGGCAACACTGGCAATGACGACACCTTTTACTATGACAATATTGCTCAAGGAACGCTTCCGGGGGCCGTAGTAGAACTTCCTCTTGATTTTGAGAACACTGCTGTACCTTATGAAGTTTTTGGTTTTGAAGGAGCCAACTCTGCCATTGATGTCAATCCAGATCCTACTGGAATTAACACGAGTAGCCGTGTGGTCCGCACCGTCAAAGGTGTCGACGCTGTATTCTATGCGGGTACTGCCGTTCCATTACAAGTGCCAGTCGTTTTTGACGCCACTGAAAAAATAAAAATGAAGGTTTGGTCACCAAAAGCCGATATCCCCGTGCGTTTGAAACTCGAAAACACTAACGGTGATTTCGTGGAGTTAGACGCTAATACGACTACATCTAATACTTGGGAAGAACTCGTTTGGGATTTTGCCGGCCAAAACACCAGCCCAGAATTTACCACTGTGGTGGTGTTCTTTGAATTTATTGTTGACCTTCCAGGAGATGGATCAACTTATTATTTTGATGATATTGATTATGCCAACTAAAACGCATCTGATGAACTACAAAAATTTAATCTTTGCCTTATTGGCTTTGCCGCTAATTTTACTCTCATGTCAAGATGATGACACTCCGTTTGGGGCGGTTGTTGCGCCCACAAATCTTGAAGCCACTATTGATGTGGCCGATGATTTGTCTGGAAACGTTGCTGTAACCCCAACTGCGGAGTATGCACTTACATTTCATGTGTATTTTAAACCAGACTTGGACCCAGTGGTCATTGGTCCTGGAGAAACAGCTAATTTCCGTTACACCGACACTGGCGTTTACACCCAAGACATTGTCATTATCGCTTATGGTCGAGGTGGGGCAGCAAGTTCCATCTCCAGAAGCATTGACCTGGATGTTATTTTAATGATTGATCCTGTTATTCTTCAGAACTTGGCTGGAGCACCAAACCAAGGAAAACGTTGGGTTTGGGATTCAGGAACTACTGGACATTTCGGTGTGGGTGACCCAGCGGTGGATTTTGCTAATTACTTTATCGCTACGCCAAACCAGCTTAATCCATGTATGTACGACGATGTTTTAATCTTTAGCTATGACGGTATGGGCGATTACCGTTTTCAAATGGAGGTCAATGACGCCTCCTACATTAATTGGGCTGAAATAAAACGATTTTTTCCCAATGATAACCCTGGTCAATACAATGACGAATGTCGCGATTTGAGCCCATTTGTGTCATTTGACACTAGCTTTGTCGTGCTTGATGACAGTAACGGAGTTTCAACGCTTACTGTTCAAAATAGCTTCCTCTCATATTGGTCAGGAGCTTCATCTTATGAAATTGTGTCGCTAACAGAAGATCAACTTGTTGTTCGCGGCCTTCAGGATCCATTTGATCCACCTGGAGCACAACTCGCTTGGTATCACACTTTTGTTCCCGAAGGCGGTTCTGGTCCTGTAGAATGTGCTGGAACGACCGGTAATCCGGGAAGTGGTGCAAACGACGTATTGGTTTGGGCAGAAGAATTCGATGTAGATGGTCCGCCATGTTCAGAAAACTGGAGTTATGACTTAGGCACCGGCAATAATGGCTGGGGTAATGAAGAAGTTCAATATTACACGGACGATCCCTCAAACATTATTGTAGAGAATGGCGTGTTACGCATTACCGCAAAATCAGAATTCTTTGCTGGAAGTAATTATACCTCTGCCAGAATCAAAACCAATCAAAATTTCGATTTCACTTATGGTCGCGTAGAAGCACGTGCAAAATTGCCTACAGGAGGCGGAACATGGCCTGCCATTTGGATGCTGGGTTCAGATTATCAGACTAACACTTGGCCAGCTTGTGGAGAAATCGACATTATGGAACACGTAGGCAACAATCAAGACGAGATATTCTCATCATTGCACTATCCAGGGAATTTTGGAGGGAATGCTGTGACTCAAGGAATCAATGTTCCGGGCGTTTCTGATGAATTTCATATCTATGCTGTAGAGTGGACCGAAGACCAAATCACTTTTTCTGTAGATGGCAACGCCTACCACACAGTAGCAGTGACTCAATTAATGCCTTTTGACAGCGATTTCTTTTTGATTGCCAATGTCGCCATGGGTGGCCAATTTGGCGGAAATGTAGATCCTAATTTCGACAGTTCAAGTCTTGAAATCGACTATATACGAGTTTATCAATAACACAACAAAACGATTATATTTTATCCTTAAACTTCAATTTTTAAATCTTTACTTATGAAAACAAAATTATTCTCATTGGTTGCTCTTCTTGCGCTTAGCTTGGGAGTTGCCGCTCAAAATTCTGTAAGTGTTGACGCCAGCGGTAACTGGCTTGGTTATGCTAACATTTTTGACCCTGCTACCGGTGATTACATTTTTGGCGAGCCTTGGGGGATCCAGGACATCAAAACTGTAGTTGACGCTGGTGCTGGGACTTTAACCCTTCAGCCAAACTTTAACACCTATGCCGATAACCCAACAGATCCTTTTTGGGTAGATCAAACAACTGGTCTAGGTGCTAAAATTTTCGAAGGTAATTCATACATCGAGGACAACTCTTTGGCCGGTGTAGAATTAACCTTTTCAGGGAACATCAATAGCAACACTTTAGATGCAGCATACGATGCTGTAGCCTTTATCAAAGTTTTCAACGCAAACTACTCTGTTTTGAAACAAGCTACTGTGCCGCTTACTGGAGCTAATTTCGAAGTGGTCTTCACTGACGTAAACCCAGCTGAGGATGCTGTAGTTCAATACGGCTTCCAAATCATTGGTTTAAATGCCAATCCGGAAGAAGAAGCTGCTCTTGGTAATGTTGTGGTCAGTGGTGGCGCTTTGAGTGTTAACGACTTCAATACTGCCTCATTTAGCGTTGCGCCAAACCCTTCAAATTCGGTTTGGAATGTGCGTTCTGCTCAGTATGACATGACTCAAGTTGTTCTTTTTGATGTTTTAGGGAAGAAAGTTGCTCAATTCAACAACCCAGGAACTGCTTTGGCCATCGACAACAGTAACTTAAGCAAAGGCGCTTATTTTGCTCAAATCAACACGGCTTCAGGAAGTACTACAGTACAGTTAATGAAAAACTAACTTACTGAAATTCATTATTGTTTTACTCAGCATTGGCTTAGTAAGACGACAATCTAAAAACCAGCCCTTCGAGGCTGGTTTTTTTTCATGTCGCGATTTATCTATGAACTCATGATTCTTCTGTGGCTAATTCCGCCAGTTTTTGGCCGACCTCTGCGCCTATAGCGACGCCCATCCCTCCAAGACGAACCCCACAATAAACATTTGGGGCAAGAGTATTGACAATAGGTTTTTTCTGAGGGCCCACCCCCAT
>RFXU01000077.1 GCA_009921505.1 Flavobacteriaceae bacterium | reverse complement strand
TTTTAGTGGGATAAAAGCTAAATCCCGCGGCATCTCCTAAATGGCCCGCTCGGATATCGTTTTGGTTTTTGGCCCCATGGGCCTGTGCGGCATCCTCAATAACCAACCAATTTCGCGTTTTGGCCAGTGCACTAATCTCCTTCATTGGTGCTAAAGCTCCATACAAATGTGTCGGCAAAATGGCTTTAATATCGGGATCGGTTAATTGATTTAATGCCTTTAAATCGAAATTAAAAGTATCCTCTTTGGCATCGATTAATACAGGGATGAGTCCAGCCTGTTTGACCGACAATACAGTAGCCACATAAGTATGGGCACAGACCAACACTTTATCACCTGTTTTGAGTTTCCCAATTATTTTATAGGCCTCAAAAATCAAACGCAAGGCATCTAAACCATTTCCTACCCCAACACAAAATTTCACGCCGCAATATTGGGCAAATTGTGCTTCAAAATCAGTTACAGCTTCCCCTAATATATTTTGCCCTCGATCCATAAATACCTTAAAAGCGGATTCAAAATCCGCTCTATGCCGGTCATTTATTTTATGTAAATCCAGGTAAGGAATCATTTTAAATTGAGATTAAGATTTTTAAAGCGCTTTGTTTCGATTTCGTATTGGTTGACCGTTATACACCGTGCGCCACATGATTGTTTCCAAAATAAGAGACCGGCGTTGAGTAGGGTTCCGTGATTTTCACTCGAGGTATTAAAATCAAAATAGCGCCGTCCTGAGGCGAATTTTTTAATGATAAAATCGTATGCTAAATCAATACTCCCCAGTTTATTCTTGTCTTTATCGCCCATGACATATTGGGGATGCACTACAGTCGGGGTCAAGAACACCGTCGTTCCTGCAACAAGTTTATCCCCATTATAAACCGAAACCTGCTTAATGTTATCAGGAAATCGAGAGGCCAAAAGCTTAATTTCTTCTAATGAGTGAACCGGCTTTGCCTTGTGTTTTTGGGCAAGTTCGGGGATAAGAATCGTATTCCAAAACGCCTCGAAATTATCATCACAGACTACTTTCAACTCATGTCTTCGTGCCTTGTTGAGTCCTTCTCTTCTGTTTTTTTCAAAACCTAAAACATGATCGTAATCAATCACCAAAGCAACGTCCTTTTTAACACACTTAGCTTGAACAAGCGCTAAAAAATAATCCAGCTCATCACATGGGAGCTGTGCATAAATCCTGGGGATTTCTTTCAAATTCAAACCAGTAAAATCATGCTCGTGAGCGTAAGATAAAACCGCTTTAAAGCATTCAAAGGCCTCCTCAAATTTGACTTTTTTATGCCAAACAAAACCCCCATAAGTCAATCCTTGATGGGCGTATAAGATTTGGTTTTGTTCATGAGCAGGCACCACTGCCAGAAGTTTGTCATTATTGTAAATCATTAAAGAATGATCCGAAAATCGATCTTTATGATAGTCCATAAACCCCCTGAAAAGGATAAACGTGCCATTTTTGCTTTTTGAGACAAAGGCATCCCACTCAGAAGTGCGCGAGGTATCATATCGAACAACCTCAATCATTGCACAATTTTTTTACAATTGACGGCACCTTTGGTATCAATATATTCATAGACTCCTTTGTACTGCTCATCATTTAATATAACATAACTGGCATCAGATTCTAAGTCTTGGCTAAGTGATTGGTTTTGACTTAAATGTGCAAATAGTAAACGAAAGACATTAACAGATGTTGTAAAATTGATCGGTTGTTTTGGTTTCAAATCTTTCGGCCATTTTATAGACAACTGACTGCTAAAGATAGAATAAATTAAATCTCGATCCTGTGATTTGGTGTAGATTTGATTGGTGAAATCCAGGCCTACAAACCCACCGTGATCGGCTAAGAGTATAATTAAACCCTCTGGATCACGAAGCTTTATGAGCCGCACAAGATCCTTTATTGTAACCTGTCCGCGCTTCATACTTTCGAGCCATAAGTCTCTTTCTTTATCGGCTCCAAGTGAATTTTCACTGCGTCCGGCAATATGGCCTGGGTTGAAAAACTCAATAAAATAAAATTGTGGCACGATAGCTTCTTCGGCTAAAAATTGATCCAAATCATTGGTGATATTGGCCTTTAAGTTAAATCCTTTGCTCAGGTAACCGATATCGTCGAAATCAAAGTTAGTCCGGTCAAAACCGAGTTTTGGATGGTTCACTAACAAATAAGGGGCCACCGAAATCAAATTACTTTGGTAGCCATTGTTTTTCAAAATCGTCAAAACATGATTTTCTGACACGATACTCTCACGTGCATCTAAGGCCTCACTAAAATTCTCCCCAAAATTGTAATAATGATGCTTCATCATCATCAGGGAACTGTTAGAGGATAAGGTCGAGGCATAATTACTGCGAAAATCAGGGTAATGGGTGAAACCCAATTCGTTGAGTTCTGATTTAAAAGTGGAGTCTTGGTACTGATAATACCCTTTATCTAACTCACTAAAATTAACCAAGCCATCCGGCTGTATCAAATAAATATTGGGCTTGACCTTAAATTCTGTATTCAGAACCTCATTTGGGATCTCCTTCCATGATTCGGATAAACGCAAGTTGTGATAAATCTGACCCAGGAGTGGAAATAAAGCCAAAAGCCCCATCAATCCCTGTAAGACCATAATCTTGCGGTGATGTTTACTCAGAAAATAAGCATAAATCAGGGCCAAAAAGACAATTAACACCGTGATTTTACGATGAGGTGCTTCAAGGAGTGTGGTCTTAATAAAGAAGAAAAAAAGACCAAACCCCAAAAAGGATAACCAAAGTTCAGCCCAGTGTAGACCGAGTTTTTTTTTCAGTACTCGAGCACCGAGCTCAGCACCTATTAGGGGAAGGATGAAAAAGCTTAAAGTAAAAAAAACTAAATGACCCCATGAGTTCACCAAGCTATAATTATTACCCACATAAAACAAAACGGGATAAAATCCGGCGCACAATACCACCATCCAAGGCTTAAGCGGTTGTTTGTTGATATGATTCATAAATCCGGACATAGGGCGCTTATTCTTGCGTATGCATTAGGTAAAGTATGCGGTCGCTATCGGGAATATTTACCCTTTCCAAAATCTTGAAATATTGCTCAAAAGCCTTTTCAAAATTCTCTTGATGATAATGGTCAAAGTGATTGATAAATTCCCTTTTGCGCTGTAATAATGAATCGACCCAACTATCATTACGTTTCGGGAATTCAATGATCAATAATGGCGATAATCCCGCAAAAAATCGAGCAGAATCTACAAATGGAATATTTGACGATAGGGTCATATGATGGATAACCGCCAAAGCCAAAACAGCCTCGGGGGCCCAGGCAGATAATCGATTTAGTATAGACGCTCGCTCTAAATTAGCCCATCCGATTGCGGGACTTGGTTGCGTCACATCAAACCAAAGCGGTAACATATTGTCTTCTTTATTGGCCTTGACTTGGGCATAATTTAAGGCCACGGCATTGTGATCAACATCAGCGACTACCGCCAAAGCAATGTCAGAATTTATCGCTCGGGCGAAGGTCCCATCATTTCCACCAACATCGAGTATTTTTCGCGCACCATTTTGAGCAATCCATTTTTGGATTTGCTCCTTTTTAAAATTAAATGATTCGGGTTGGTAGTTGGTTTTATTGTAATAATCACCCCACTCGGTTTGCTGCTTCAACTCAAGCTGATCAATATAATTATATAGAGAACGCAGCAAATTTCGTAAACTCTGTTTTGAGAGTTTAATGCTTCGTGACTTAGGCGTGTATTCATCCTTGTGTTTGGCCTCCATTTTGGCCATCAAATGAATATTGGTGTATAGCGTTGGACTCAGCTTGGTTCGTTTTGGTAACATGGAGGCGATAAGCGCTACTGGAATTCCATCGATATGCGTTTGCATCATCTTTAGTGCCTCGGCTCCGTGAAAATGGGCTAAAACTAAGGGACCAAAAAAGTGAGTAATAAATTGTTTATAGGCGCGCCATGGGCTGTCTTTTTGATAAAAGTCAAAAGATAAGGTGTCAATAAATACCGCCTTCCCACGATGAAAAGTGACGTTATACGCTGAGGCATCTTTCAGAGAAAAATCGCGATCTAAAGCAAAATTTTGCAGCTTTAAAGTCAATAAAGCCGCCTGTTTGTATTGTTCAAAACTCCACTCATAGGGATAGGTCATCAGATCAATCTGATCTGGCAATAACACTATAGCCTCTTCTGAACGCTCTTGCTCTATATGCGGTATAAGCATTTTGGCCTTGAATAAAGGCGAAAAAAAATCGGCCTCACAAAGGGCATCGTAAACAGGGAAGTAAATGGGATTGATGACTCTTTTGACCACTGATCCGTCTTGGACAATATATCCAGAGGGGTCTCGGAAAGAGGCTTGATGTCTATGAGCCTTGCTCTTCATTGGGATGTTTTTCGTCCTGCTCAAAATCTATGGTGTCAATGCCATCCTTTTGAGACTTGGTCAGACCAAAAAACGATTTCACCTTGTACATAAAGTTTTTTGAAAACAAAACGATACCAGCAGCGGCGGCGACTATGGCTTGAACGAGCATAGCGCCCAAACCTGGATCAAAGTAAAGAAACATCATTGAAAAATAGCCCATCATCACTTTTATTAGTCCTTACCCACAAATTAAATAAAAATGCGGCACTTAATCCCTCAATTACCCTTAAACTTTCGGATTAAGGGCCTTGTAACTCGTGTATTTGGGGTTAAGCCTTCGAACGTTTTCGGTCTACTTCCTTGAGCATTATTTTACGCAGACGCAAATGATTTGGAGTAACCTCAACATATTCGTCCTTTTGAATATATTCCAAAGCTTCTTCAAGCGAAAACTTAATTGCAGGAACTATTCGCGCCTTATCATCTGCCCCTGAGGAGCGTACGTTACTCAATTTCTTAGTCTTGGTAACATTAATGGCCATATCGTCTTGTCTTGAGTTTTCACCGATCACTTGACCTTCGTAAATCTCTTCTCCTGGATCGACAAAGAATCGCCCTCGCTCTTGAAGTTTATCGATAGAATAAGGAATTGCAGTCCCGTTTTCCATAGACACCATACTTCCATTTTGACGCTCTGGAATACCACCTTTCATGGGTTGATATTCCAAAAATCGGTGGGTCATGATGGCTTCACCAGCAGTGGCTGTCAATAATTGGTTTCTTAGTCCAATAATCCCTCGAGACGGAATTAAAAAAGTACACACCATACGGTCGCCTTTGGCTTCCATACTTTGCATTTCTCCTTTACGAATGGTCACCATGTCAATGGCGCGTCCGCTCACTTCTTCGGGTAAATCAATAGTCAACTCCTCGACAGGTTCACATGAGATCCCGTCAATTTGCTTTATAATAACCTGAGGCTGACCTATTTGAAGCTCATAACCTTCACGTCGCATGGTTTCAATAAGCACCGACAAGTGCAAAACACCACGCCCGAAAACCATAAATTTATCCGCACTGTCTGTTTCTTTAACTCTGAGCGCAAGATTTTTTTCAAGCTCACGATTAAGACGTTCTTTGATATGTCTTGAGGTCACGAATTTGCCGTCTTTTCCGAAAAAAGGAGAGTCATTAATGGTAAACAACATACTCATCGTCGGCTCGTCAATAGCAATAGTGGCTAAGGCCTCTGGCAGTTCGATATCTCCAATACAATCCCCTATTTCAAAACCTTCAAGTCCTACCACAGCACAAATATCACCAGCACTTACTTGGCTTACTTTTTTACGACCCAAGCCTTCAAAGGTAAACAGCTCTTTAATACGACTTTTAACGATGGATCCATCACGCTTTATCAGCGAGACATTCATCGACTCATTCAAAGTACCACGCTGAAGACGACCAATAGCGATACGACCTGTAAAGGATGAATAATCCAAGGAGGTAATAAGCATTTGCGGTGTCCCAGTCTCTATTTTCGGTGCAGGAATATGTTCTAGGACCATATCCAATAATGGTTCAATTGAGTCTGTCGGTTTTTTCCAATCCGAACTCATCCAATTTTGCTTCGCAGAGCCATAAACTGTTGGGAAGTCTAACTGCCATTCTTCAGCACCCAAATCAAACATTAAATCAAATACAGATTCATGAACCTCGTCTGGGGTACAGTTTTCTTTATCCACTTTATTGACGACAACACAAGGTTTTTTCCCCAATGCGATTGCTTTTTGCAATACAAAACGCGTTTGAGGCATAGGGCCTTCAAAGGCATCGACAAGAAGCAAAACCCCATCGGCCATATTGAGTACACGTTCCACCTCTCCACCAAAGTCCGCGTGACCAGGAGTGTCAATAATATTAATTTTGGTGTCTTTATAAACCACCGAAACATTTTTTGAGGTGATGGTAATTCCTCGTTCACGCTCCAAATCGTTATTGTCCAAAATCAATTCCCCAGTTTTTTCATGGGCCTGAAATAGACTGCAATGGTGTAAAATTTTGTCAACCAAAGTAGTCTTACCATGGTCAACGTGCGCAATGATGGCGATATTTTTAATATTCATATCCTGGGTTAAAAGCGGCGCAAAAGTACTGTTATTTAGCCAATAAAGTATTGAGATGCCATTTTATTTTACACCCATCTTAGATTATTCTGCTTCAAGTGGAGGTATATTTGATGTATCTTTGTGCCGTAAAAATTTTACCATGGACTTGACCAAAATTCCTAAATTAAAACATACCCAGAGCGACAACTTTTTCCTTTTAGCTGGCCCTTGTGCCATTGAAGGTTACGATATGGCCATGCGCATTGCTGAGTCTATTGTTGCCATCAGTGAAGAGTTATCCATCCCCTTCATATTTAAGGGAAGTTTTAAAAAGGCTAATAGAAGTCGCCTAGACAGTTTTACTGGGATCGGAGATCATGAAGCATTGAGCATCCTCAAACAGGTGGGCCAACAATTCGACCTTCCTACGGTTACAGACATTCATCAAGAAAGTGATGCCGCAATGGCTGCCGAGTATGTTGATGTGTTGCAAATCCCTGCCTTCTTGGTGCGTCAAACCGATCTTCTTGTTGCTGCGGCGCAAACCGGTAAGGTGGTTAATCTAAAAAAAGGACAATTCATGAGCCCTGAAAGCATGCATCATGCCGTGACTAAAGTCCAAGAATCTGGGAACCCACAGGTTATGATTACTGACCGTGGAACTATGTTTGGTTATCAGGATTTAGTGGTTGATTTTCGTGGGATACCGACGATGCAAGCATATGCGCCCACCGTGCTGGATGTCACCCATAGCCTCCAGCAACCCAATCAAAGCGCGGGGGTTACTGGTGGCCGACCAGAAATGATTGAAACCATTGCCCGCGCAGGTATCGCTGCAGGTGTTGACGGGTTATTTATTGAAACGCACTTTAATCCTGCAGAAGCTAAAAGCGACGGGGCAAACATGCTTGATTTAAAAAATTTAGCAGGTCTTATGCGTAAATTAGTGGCTATTCGTCAAACGGTGAACAAATTCTAGCTCAAAAATTCGAATAAATTAAATCCATTTCAAGGAATGGATCTAACCTGATTGCACAACAGGCTGATTTATTCATTAATCAGTAACCCATTGCGTAGTATTGTAGATAGCAAAATCGTGGCGTAAGTCGCCCCATACTGTCTGTAATTTGGGCTCTTGATAAGATCCCTTCAGCATCACCATCAAAAAATGAAGGCGCGATTCGCGATAAAAATTGCTCGCCAAATCCATGGCTTGCGTCTCTAGGTAATTCACAGGGTAAGTTATCGACAGCCATCACCCCTATGGCATTTATATTCATAAAATCGTCTTCGGAATGGGATTGCGGATTATAACCATAAAAAGGCTCTGCTATAGTCGATGGTCTTAGGGTGCAGGCCACAGGACCGTCAATATCACAAGAGACATCTGCAACTACTTTAATACGACATAGAGGATCTCTTAAGGCCTCTCTAGTCAAAATGACTGGGGCTCCGTTCCCGTAAAAGTGTCCAGCAACAAACAGGTCTATAACCCGAGTAAACCGATCAAAATTACCGACATATTGCTCAGGAAACTGATAAAATTCTGAACGATCAAAATCCTTGCCTTCACAATGCTTGTTATAATCTTCAAGATCCAACATGGCATAACTCGGCCCCATCTGTTTCTGCTCCAGCAATTCTGAAGGTGAAACTTGTTTGATTTTTAAATGATCAATAATTTCCTTTGCGCCTAAGGCCACTTTTCCTCTACCAGTGATGAGGGTTTTAAAATTTTCAGGTAAAACAACTTTTTTTAAAGCGTCTTTAACCGCATTATAATCATATAGATGTTCAACTTTTGGCAAATCAAAAGTTTTCATTTTTTGCCCAAAAAGTCTAAAGCCATTGTAGGCCCCTACAATTCCCGCATATCGTCCAAAACCAATCAAGCGACTACCAGTTTCCGAAACAAAGGTTTCGTGATCGTATAAGGCAATTTTTTTTGCGCAAATCGCCTGTAAAAGACCTTGATTATAAGGTTGTTTTTTTATCGTATGACTGAAAAACAAATAGGTTTTTCCTTCGATAAGAGAGGCGATTGGAACCTCTTTAACCCCCACAAAGACATCGGCAAATGAAACATCCTCGAGAACTTCAATGCCTAGTGCGCGGTATTGCTCATCAGAAAAAATCCTGATATCTGATGATTCTACGACTAAACGAGCTTCAGGAAATTGGCTTTTAAATATTACGCATTGCTCAGGAGTAAGCACCACGCGTTTATCGGGCGGCGATTTGCGCTCTTTAATCAGTGCAAAGGTCAAAGACATGAATCAGTTAAGGTTGAAATTGCTGCTACAAAGATAGCTTTTTCGCGTATCTTTGCGGCGTTAAACCCATTGCACAATGGTTTTTTTCAGACGTCAACATGGGGCCGACTGGTTTTGACAGCGGGTTTCATTGGTTGGTAAGCATGTCGAGCGCTGGGATATAGCTCGTAAATCTCATATTTCATACTTTTTTAAACGGCGAGAATAACTACGCCCTAGCTGCATAATCTGAATTATAGTAGGATATGCCTCGGCCCGCAAGGCGGGCAAGCAGGAAGTCACTCGAAGGCCTTGGTTTGCGGCAATCGATTAAGTGGCTTCGTAAAAGTAAACCTAGCTTGGTCAGGGCTTTGATGACCTAGCGAAATTTAAATGAAGCTAAGTCTTGAGCAGGCCGTTTTCAGCCAGCAGTGGAACAAAAATCTAAATGAAAATTTGTTCATATTATTGATAAACCTCAGGGCCAATAATAACAGAAGGCTTTACAGGTTGGTCTAGCGTAAAATGCAAGATATGGCTATCTTTAGCATAATAGCAGTTGATTTCGCCTCGTTTATTCATGTTGT
>RFXU01000076.1 GCA_009921505.1 Flavobacteriaceae bacterium | reverse complement strand
GAAAAGGCATTTGTCGCAGGTGCTGATATCGCAGAATTTGCTCATTTTGATCCCGCCCAAGGAAAAGCCCTAGCAGCGGACGGCCAAAGGCTACTCTTTGATTTAGTGGCCAACGCCAGCAAACCAATTATCGCTGTGATCAATGGCTATGCTCTTGGCGGTGGATTAGAATTGGCCATGGCAGCGCATATGCGTGTGGCGAGTACAACGGCTAAAATGGGCTTACCAGAGACGTCACTTGGACTCATCCCTGGATATGGAGGCACTCAAAGATTAGCCCAACTTATTGGAAAAGGTCGAGCACTAGAACTGATTTGTACGGCTGGTATGATTGATGCCCAAAGGGCCTACGAAATAGGACTGGTAAATCATATTTTCCCTTCGGAAGAATTAATGCAAGGCGCCCAAAAACTTGCTGATTCTATCAAAAAAACAGCCCCAACTGCTCTTGCACAAGCCATTGGGGCGGTTAATGCTGGCCTCGATTCATCCAAAGGACTAAATGCAGAGATTGAGGCCTTTGGCGCATGTTTTGCCACCGAAGATTTTAAGGAAGGAACCCAGGCATTTCTCGAAAAACGAAAAGCCCAGTTTCCGGGTCGTTAATTTTTGAATTTGACTTATTCATTTGCCGAATTAATAGATAAAATCCGATCATGTCAACAAAAACAAAAATCCGCAGCAAGCATATAATTTTTGGATTATGCTTTTTGGTATTTTTAATGAATGGGTGCAGCGCCCTTGTAAAAACAGAACTCAGCAGAGCAGACCTCAACTATGCCAATACTGTTTTATTGGATGCGGCCATGGCTGACGTTTTCACGCCGCCTGTGGCCAGCAGAATATTTGCCTATAGCCACTTGGCGCACTATATTAGCTTTCAAGGGGCGTCAAAAGAATCATTGCCTGAGATTACACAGCACATTCATGGATTAGAAGAATTTCAATTACCCGATAGTCAGGGTGTTGATCCTCAACTCGCGGCCTTATTTGCCCTCTCCAAAATGGGTAAAAAACTCATTTATTCGGAACAATATTTTGTGGACTTAGACTCAGTACTGATCCAAAGGGCAAAACAAAATAACTACTCCAATCAAGAAATCGATAAATCACAACAATTTGCCAGTAGTATTCATGACCAGTTAGCCAAGTGGGTAGATGAGGATCAATATATCCAAACCCGCACTTATCCCCGTTTTACGAGTACTAAAAAACCTGAGAATTGGCGTGAAACTCCACCTGATTATGAGTCAGCACTTGAACCTTACTGGGACCAGATAAGACCTCTTGTCATTGACAGTCTCAGTGTTTATGCCCCCAGACCGCTTCCTGAGTACAGTACAAATAAAAATTCTGCTTTTTACGCTATGGTCTATGAGGTTTATGCTGAATCGCGTAATGAGGAGAAAGAAAAAATTGCCTGGTTTTGGGATTGCAATCCCGTACTAACCATCCACCAGGGGCACATGATTCAGACCATTCACAAATACAGTCCTCCGGGGCATTGGCTCAATATCGTAACCCAGGTGACCCAGCAGAATAACTCCGACTATGCCAAAGCCACACAGGCCTATACCTATGTCTCAGCGGCAATGTTTGATGCAATTATTACTGTGTGGCATTATAAATTTAAGACCGACCTAGTTAGGCCAATAACTTATATCCAAGAATTTATTGATCCCCATTGGGAACCTATTTTACAAACTCCACCATTTCCAGAATACACCAGTGGTCATAGTGCCATTTCTGGAGCGGCAGCCACTGTCCTTTCGGGTTTATACGGTGCAGAAAGTGGTTTTCACGACACCACCCAGCTGAGGTTTGGCCTCGAAGAGCGCAACTTTGAGAAATTTATGGACGCCGCACATCAGGTTAACCTGAGTCGTTTCTATGGAGGCATCCACTACAAACAAGGAGTTGAAGAGGGCGGCGAACAAGGGGCAAAGATTGGACAACTCATATTAAATCGATTCACATATTAAATTATGCTAAACCAAACGCGCATATTTATTTTTTTGAGCTTGACACTGATTGCCTGTAATGATCAATCAGAACATTCAAATAGTGATGTAGTGCCGCCACTTTTTGAATTTTTAGGACCAGAAATAACGAATATAGATTTCGTTAATCAAATCGGTGAAAATGAAAAGTTTAATATCCTGCTTTACGAAAATCTTTATAATGGAGGTGGCATTTCAATAGGAGATATAAATAATGATGGGCTTGATGACCTCTATTTCTCAGGCAACACTGCGTCAAATAAACTCTATTTAAATCAGGGAAATTTTGAATTCAAAGACATCACTGATTTTGCTGGAGTATCGGGTGAGGGCGGTTTTAAAACTGGCGTTTCAATGATAGACATTAACCAAGACGGATTCTTGGATATTTATGTTTGTCGCTCCGCTCTTGCCTCACCTAGAATGCGTGCTAATGTTCTTTACATCAATAATGGTGATTTAACCTTTACTGAAAGGGGTAGTGCGTATGGCATTGATGATGAGAGTTATTCAGCGCAAGGCTATTTTCTAGATTCCGATTTGGATGGAGATCTAGACTTGTATTTAATCAATCACCCTAATGATTGGAAAGAGTCTAATGCCATTAATTTAATAAGAGATAACAATGGCGAACTTAAGCGTGCCTTACCACAGGGTTATGAATATATTTCTGATCGGTATTATGAAAACGTTAATGGCAAATTTGTTGAAAAATCTGAAAGCGCTGGGATACTCAACAACTCATTTAGTCACAGTGCAGTTGTAGCCGATTTTAACGAAGACCATCTGCCTGATTTATACATATGCAATGATTACATAGGACCTGACCAATTATTGATTAACCAAGGAAACCACACTTTTATTGATCAATGGACAGACTATTTCTCTCATACTTCCTTCTCATCAATGGGTTCCGATTATGCGGATTTAAATAATGATGGGGGGTTTGACTTGTTGACTTTAGATATGTCTCCAAAAAATAACTTTCGTAGGAAGATGATGTCCATGGCCCAGAACTATGACAAATTTGAAGTGATGACACAATATGGTTTTGGCGCTCAATTCCCCATGAATTCTATGCAGATTAATAGAGGAAATGGTAAATTTTCTGATATATCCTTTGTGGATTTGATCGCTCAAACTGAATGGAGCTGGAGTGTTTTGTTAGCAGATTTTGACAATGATGGGAATAAAGATATTCATATAACCAACGGATATGTCCGAGACATCACAAACAACGATTATCGCCAGTACGAATTCGATGGTTTAAAGCGGAGGATGGCGGCCAATGAATTGAGTCTGCTAGAGTGGATTCAATTCATACCAAGTGATCCTGTAAGATCATTCTTATTCCGCAATAAGGGAGAATTAAGATTTGAGGATAAAAGTGCCGACTGGAATAGCGGGCCTGAAGCGTTCTCTAGTGGTTCTGCATATTCAGACTTGAATAACGATGGATACATTGATTTGGTTGTAAATAATGTAAACGGAGCGCCATTTATTATGAAAAACTCGGGCGAAAAAAATTACGCAAATCACTGGTTATCAATTGTATTTGACAATGAATCATTATCCTCTGCTTATGGATGTAAGGCCGAATTAATTCTCGACAACGGCACATCGATTTATGAAAGTTATCAGCCTACAAGAGGTTTTTATTCTTCATCCCAACACAAATTACATTTTGGTCTTGGAGGGAATTCAAAGCCCGTGGCACTTGAAATAGTCTGGCCCGATCAAACCCGACAACGATGGACAGATTTGCCTTTGGACTCGATAGTGACTGTGCGTAAAGACACAAATTTAGCTCAGGTATCTGGCAATGAACGCGACAATAAATCAACTTATTTTACCCAGCAAAATAATTTGATCTCTGAAGAATTCAGTCACCTTGAAAATCCATTTATCGACTTCAAGGGACAGTTATTGTTACACAAAAAACTCAGCGAACAAGGTCCTGCAGTGGCCGTAGGTGATGTCAATAACGATGGACTGGAGGATATTTACATCGGAGGTGCAGCCTATGAAAGTGGCCGTCTTGTTATTCAAAAACCTGGTGGCCTTTGGCAAAAAGCATCCACTGCTTTTGAAGCTGACAAAGCGAGCGAAGATGTGGACGCCCTATTTTTCGATGCCGATGGCGATGAAGACATGGATCTTTATGTCGTTAGTGGAGGCAATGAATTTCCATTAAACGATGTTCGCTTGCGAGATCGCCTTTATGTCAACGATGGGACAGGGAAATTCGTACGGGATATAAATGCCACACCCCAAGTTTATCATTCAGGCGGTATCGCAGTGCCCTTTGATCAGGATGGCGATGGAGATATGGATTTATTTGTGGGCAGTTATGTCACCCCGGGTCGTTATCCTGAAATCCCTCAAAGTACATTTCTTGAGAACAACAATGGTCAATTTACGGATCAATCCAAAAATTGGTTTTCTGAAAATTCGGCCATTGGGATGATAAATGATGCCGAATTGACCGATTTAAATAATGATGGCACGCCCGAATTAATACTATCTGGAGAATGGATGCCTATTACAGTTTTAGGATTTGAAAATGGAAAGTGGATCGATCAAACCGCATCCTATGGTCTTGACACAAACATCGGTTGGTGGCATTCAGTTTCTGCAATGGATGTGAATGGCGATGGCTATCAAGACCTTATTGCGGGTAATTTAGGGTTGAATTCAATTTTTAAGGCCTCTAAACAAGAACCTACAACGCTATACTACAAGGATTTTGACAATAACAATAGCATTGACCCCATTCTGTGTACTTATGTCGAGGGGGAAAGCTATCCTATTTTAAACAGAGATCGATTGTTAAATCATATGGTGTTTTTGAAAAAACGTTTTACACGTTATGCCCCCTATGCCCGGGCCAAAGTACAAGACATATTTACCGAGGCTGAATTAAAAGATGTGGGGTACCTAGAGGCCAATAATTTTGAGCATACCGTCTTTATCAATAATGGTAAGGGGGGATTTGTAACGCAGGCCTTACCTTTTGAAACGCAGTGGTCCGTTTTAAATGCTGCCATTTCATGGGATGTCGACGGGGATGGCACAGCTGAAGTAATTGTGGGCGGTAATTATTACGGCACAGATGCGGAGTTCAGTCGCTATGATGCCTCCATAGGAACAGTTTTAAAATGGAATGGCAATAATTTTGAGGTGATTCCTGCTCAAGACACTGGACTAATGTTAGACGGTAATCTCAGACATTTAAAACGTATCTCTATAGACGGAAAAGAAAAACTGCTCGTCATAAGAAATAACGAGCAGTTTAGTTTATTTGGCAAAAATTAGGCCCAAAGATCCCGAATTTTCACGCCTTTTAAAAAACGAAAAGCCCAGTTTCCGGGTCGTTAATGATCAACAGAATTCGTCGTAAGCACCTTTTAAGTTAGCTGCGATCATTTCGGCACTGCGCCCTTCGATGTGGTGTCGCTCTAACATATGCACTAATTCTCCATCTTTAAACAAAGCGATTGACGGCGAAGATGGCGGAAAAGGAACCATAGCAGCACGTGCTGCATCGACAGCTTCAAAATCTACTCCTGCAAATACGGTCGTCAGATGATCAGGCTTTTTATCGTTCATTAAAGAAATTTTTGCCCCAGGGCGGGCATTGGCCGCAGCACAACCACAAACGGAATTCACCACGACTAAAACAGTCCCTTTTTGATCAATGGCCGCATGAACCTCATCGGCAGTAAATAATTCTTTAAACCCGTAAAGACTCAAGTCTTCACGCATTGGCTTAACAATTTCAGCTGGATACATATTTTGGATTTTTTCTGTGTAACAATTTTGTGTCAAAGATAATTAATAAATCACTCCTGACCTCATCAATTCAGCAGAGTCCCCTATACAGATATGGAATCTCTTATATGGGCGAAATTCCTATCTTTGGTGCCTTGTAAAACTTCTCTTTTTCAACTATGCTTCGTTGGTTTTTAGGTATTCTTGGTATGGTATACTTCCGCTGGCCGGGGGCTATATTAGGATTTATCATCGGGAATATTATAGACAATATGAATGCGGGTAAAACCTATCCCGGACGCGGCAGCATCTATGGCAGCCGAACGCGTCAAAACATTCCTGCCGAGTTTGAACTGAAACTTTTGGCCTTGGCTTCGGTCGTGATAAAAGCCGATGGAAAGGTAGAACAAAGCGAACTCGATTTTGTGCGCCGCTACTTTGTACAGGCTTATGGAAAAGAACGGGCTAACACAACCTTTCGACTATTTAATGAAGAAATAAAGAAATCTGGCGTTTCAGGCAGCGCAATTGCCCAAGAACTAAAAATGATGTTAACCTATGAAACACGGCTTCAAGTGCTTCACTTTCTATTTAGTGTTGCTAATGCAGACGGCCTGGTTTCGGAATCAGAGGTGACACAGCTCGAAAATATAGCCCGAGCGTTCTCAGTCAATCTCCAGGATTTTGGCAGTATAAAGGCCATGTTTTTTGATAAGCCAGATCGAGCATACGAGATCCTTGAGATCCCCAAAACAGCCTCGGTATCCGACATTAAAAAGGCTTATCGCACTATGGTAAAGAAATACCATCCCGACAAACTTCAAGATATGGATGAAGCCTATCGCAAAGGGGCTGAAGAAAAATTCCGTGCCGTTCAAGAGGCCTATGAGCGGATTCAAAAAGAGCGCGGCTTCTAGAATTTGTAAAAAATTCGTTTTTCTCATTAAAACGATGCTATTTTACATTTTTTTCCATAAAAATGACTGTTTTTTAAAACATTTTAAGGAAAAAAGGTGGCATATTTACATATTTTCACTTCTATTTTATTTCAATTTTGTCCTAAATTCAGGTCAAAGTCACTCTTTTTTATTTTCCATTTTTAGTCTTATCTAAAAAATAATTTATATTTGCCTTATAATGACGCGTGCCGAAGAAAATTACCTCAAAGCTATTTATCAGCTCACCGCTGGAATGAACCAGCGTGTCAGCACTACGGCCCTTGCTGAACGTTTAGAAACCAAGCCCTCTTCCGCCACGGACATGTTGCAAAAACTCCATGACAAGGCCATGGTTAAATACACCAAATACAAAGGCGCACAGCTCAGCCCTGAAGGGCGACATATCGCCAGTCAAATTGTGCGCAAACACAGACTCTGGGAGGTATTTCTGGTAGAAAAACTGGCTTTTGGTTGGGATCAGGTACACGATATTGCAGAACAGTTAGAACACATTAAAAGCCCCGATCTTGTGGAACGCCTAGACGCGTTTTTAGATTGTCCCAAGGTTGATCCCCATGGAGACCCCATACCAGATAAAAACGGCAATATCGAGCAAATCAATAAAATTCTGCTTTGTGATCAAACGCCAAACAGTCGAAGTATGCTCATGGGAATCAAGGATACCGATGACGCCTTTTTAAAATATCTGAGTCAAAAAAACATTAAATTAGGGAGTGTAATCACTGTCTTGGATAAAGAACCATTTGATGAATCAATGACCGTAGATATAGACCAAAACACCCACTTTATATCAAAAATAATTTCAACAAACATATATGTACAACCCCTTTAAAATATTACCCCTATCTCTATTTCTTTGCGGGTTTGCCACTGTAATTGCTCAAGAAACAAATTCTTCAACGACACCGCAAGGAGCATCTCCGGACAGCCCTCATGAAATGAGTGAACACAGCATCATAACCGATCGTCCGGACGCGACGGAGTCGCCAAATACTGTGGAACCCGGTTTTGTTCAAATTGAAACCGGTGGATACTATACGCGATTTGAAGAAAACGGTATAACCTCAGAAACTTTGGGTTATAATACTACCCTCGCGCGTATCGGACTGCTCGAAAATCTCGAATTACGTCTGGGCGTTAATTATGAGGATAATCGTTTGACCTCTATGATGGGGGCTTCAGAAGTTTCATCAGACTTTAAAAGCCTTACCCCAATGCTTGCAGGGATCAAAATAAATCTTTTCGAAGGACGCTCAGGAACAGACTTTGGATTTTTGGGGCACCTCTACCTCCCATTTACCACAAGTACCCCCGAGGCCCTCGAGGGCACGACCCCAGAACCTAAAACAACGGGGGCTGATTTTCGATTTTCAGTGGGCCATGAGCTCTCAGATCGGTCAGGAATTGCCTATAATTTAGGAGGGCAGTGGTCTGGAGATAACACAGGAATGGCTTTTGTTTACACTGTGGCCTACGGCTATGCACTCAGTGATAAAATCGGGGCTTATGTCGAACTTTATGGAGATGCCCCCGAACTTTCTTCTGCCAATCATTACTGGGATGCCGGCTTTACTTATTTAGCGGGATGGAATCTACAATATGACCTCACTTTTGGACGCAGTATTACGGACGGACAAGACCTCTTACTGAGCGCCGGTCTTAGTTATAAGTTTGCCTATTGAGGCGACTTGGGATTTAATGATGCAAAAACCCAAAATTGATTTGTTTCTCACGACATCAGCTTGAATAACACGTGAAACAAAAAATGTTGAGTAAAAAATAATCAGAACAAAAAATCTTAATAATTCATATCTATGGATGGAGTAATTGCATATCTCGAACAAATCGACCCAGTGATGGCCGCCTTATATGCTGGATTATTCACTTGGGGACTTACCGCGCTTGGCGCCTCTTTTGTATTCCTTTTCAAGTCTATGAATCGCATTGCTCTGGACGGTATGCTCGGATTCACCGGAGGCGTTATGGTCGCGGCGAGTTTCTGGAGTTTGCTCGCCCCAGGCATTGAGATGAGCCCGGGCGAAGGCTTTGATAAAGTATGGCCATCGGCCATCGGATTTTTTTTGGGGGCGCTTTTTATTTTTGGCCTCGACAAGATCTTACCTCATGTGCATATTAACTTCAAAGACAGTGAAAGTGAAGGCCTCAAAACCCCCTGGCATAGGACAACACTTTTGACCTTAGCCATTACCATGCACAATATTCCCGAAGGACTCGCCGTGGGGGTTTTGTTTGGGGGGGTCGCTGCAGGTTTTGACGGAGCCACCATTAGCGCTGCAGTCGCTTTAGCTCTGGGTATTGGTTTGCAAAATTTCCCTGAAGGGATCGCCGTAGCCATGCCGTTGAGACGCACTGGGATGAGTCGCAAAAAAAGCTTTCTTTACGGACAGGCCTCTGCCCTGGTGGAGCCCATTGCCGCCGTCCTAGGCGCTTGGGCCGTATTAACCTTTCAACCCATTCTCCCCTACGCCTTAGCTTTTGCCGCAGGAGCGATGATTTTTGTCGTTATTGAAGAAGTCATTCCTGAAACTCAAATGGATAAAAATACCGATATCGCCACCATGGGATTTATCGGCGGATTTATTGTCATGATGACTTTGGATGTAGGCCTAGGTTAATGGCACTGACAATCGTCTGAACCGCATTTGGTTTTTCCTCCGTCCAAAGTGCCCAGTGGTTTTTTGCGAGAATCTTTCATCGGAATCCAAATAAACTTCCGCAGTAAAAATAACAATGCGGCTAAAAATGTGAGTCCAACAAGTACTTTTTGGAAGTCCATTAGTTCAAGATT
>RFXU01000075.1 GCA_009921505.1 Flavobacteriaceae bacterium | reverse complement strand
TGGCATATTTATCCCATGTATGATTGGGCCCATGGCGAAAGTGATTATATCGAACAAGTGTCCCACAGCTTCTGTACCCTGGAGTTTCTGCCACACAGAGAGCTATACGATTGGTTTTTGGATCAAGTCCATGATGCTGACAAACTTCGACCAAAACAAAGAGAATTTGCCCGCCGCAATTTAAGCCACACCGTGGTGAGCAAACGAAAACTTATGCGCTTGGTTCAAGAGGGCGTGGTCAATGGATGGGACGACCCACGTATGCCTACGATTTCTGGCTTGAGAAGACGAGGGTATACGCCGAACGCGATACGTGCATTTGCCGACAGTATCGGAGTGGCCAAAAGGGAAAACCTTATCGATGTGGCCCATTTGGAGTTTTGTGCCCGTGAAGATTTAAACAAAATAACCGATCGAGTAATGGCGGTTTTAGACCCAGTATTACTCGTGCTGGACAATTATCCAGAAGACCGTACAGAGTGGCTAACCGCTGAAAACAACCCAGAAGACCTTAACTCTGGAAACAGAGAAGTTCCTTTTTCGAAATATCTTTGGATTGAGCGTTCAGATTTCAAAGAAGAGGCCAATCGAAAGTTTTTTAGGTTGTCTTTAGACAAAGAAGTGCGACTTAAAAATGGCTACATCATTAAAGGTGAATCTGTAGTTAAAGATGCAAATGGCGAGATCACAGAGATTCACGCCACATATGATCCACTGAGCAAAAGCGGTACGGATACCCCTGAGGCGCTACGCAAAGTAAAAGGGACGATTCACTGGGTGTCTCGAGACCACGCGTTGGATGCTGAGGTGCGTCTGTATGATCGATTATTTTCCAGCGCGGCACCAGACGCAGACAAGGAAGGAGACTTCATGGATCATTTAAACCCAAACTCCCTTGAGGTGATTACCGCCAAAGTGGAGCCCAGCTTGAAAACACTGGAAATAGGGCAGCCCGTGCAGTTTCAGCGCACAGGTTATTTTGTGCTTGACCCAGACTCTAAACCCGACACCCTTGTTTTTAACCGAACCGTGTCTTTGCGCGATTCATGGGGAAAACTTGACCAGGACTAAGCTTTAGTTTTATTGTTCTAAAAGCGGATCATTGTCTTTTTTAGGAGCGGTGCCTTTTGCTTTTTTTTGAGGAGTTTTTTCTTGCTCTGGCTTAATTCCAAAAGTTTGTGCCACTTGATGACTTGCTGAAAAAGAGGTGATTAATTGAGACAACATATCACTCCCAGCGTGTGGTGAATTAGGCATTAAAATCAAATTACTCTGCGTGGCTTCTCCAACAGATTGAAGGGTGTCATAGTGTTGGGTGACCACAAGCAAAGCCGAAGCTTCTTGAGAGTTGATCCCGACATTATTAAGCACCTCAACCGACTCTTCAAGGCCTCGAGCGATTTCACGTCTTTGATCAGCAATCCCTTGACCCTGTAAGCGTTTGCTTTCGGCCTCGGCTCGAGCTTTTGCAACAATTTTAATCCGTTCAGCCTCGGCCTCGTATTCAGCGGCAACTTTTTCGCGCTCAGCGGCATTAATGCGGTTCATCGCCGCCTTGACCTGTACATCAGGATCAATGTCAGTGACTAATGTTTTAATGATATCATAACCATAATCCAACATGGCCTCATTGAGTTCTCGCTTAACGGCAATAGCGATATCATCTTTGCGCTCAAAGACGTCGTCCAACTTCATTTTCGGCACCTCTGCCCGCACCACATCAAAGACATAAGAAGTGATCTGGTCATTAGAGTTTTCCAGTTGATAAAATGCGTCGTAAACCTTTGTTTTGATGACTTGAAACTGAACAGAAATTTTAAGACGCACAAAAACATCGTCCTTGGTTTTGGTTTCTACCAGAACGTCAAGTTGTTGAATTTTTAAATTCACTCGACCAGCAATGCGGTCAATAACAGGAATTTTAAACCGAAGTCCGGAGCTGCGAATGCTTTGAAAGCGACCAAAGCGCTCAATAATGACAGCAGTCTGTTGTTTTACGATAAAAATAAAAGTCCAAAACACAAAAAGAGCGAGGACCAAGAAGAAATAAAAAAGAAAAGTGTTCATGGCGGATGTTGTTTCCTCCAAGATAAGCAATATTTACAACGAGGTTTGTTAAGAAATTGATAATGCGCAAAAACGGCTTTTAGGCGCCCACAAACACACTTATTGCGCGATCAATGCGTTTTAAGCCCTCAATTTTTCCAAGGACCCCCATTATATCAAACACATCAGGGCCTTTCATGGCGCCGACTAAAAACAACCGCAAAGGCATCATTACAGAGCCCACGCCAATTTCTTTATTGGCACACCAGTGTTTTACAAATTCAGACAGGGATTCTGATGAGTCCCATGGATGATCAGCGAGCGACGTACGGAGCTCAGAAATTATATCTACAGTATTTTCTTTGACGGCGCGTTTTACTCCAGCAGGATCATACTGTGTTGGGGCCTCAAAAAAGAAGTCCGAAGCCTCCCAGAGGTCTTTAACAAAACTCGCACGTTCTTTGACCATAGAGACGACGCGGTCCAAGTCAACTTGTGAAGAATCTTTCTGGTTGGCTTCAAGCCATGCTGAAAAATAGGGGATCACCTGCTTATTGGATTGCCTTTGAAAGTAGTGATTTTGAAACCACAAAGCCTTATTTGGGTCAAATTTGGCCCCAGATTTTTGTACACGATCCAACGAGAAATTGGTTATGAGTTCGTTTAACGAAAACACCTCTTGCTCTGTTCCAGAGTTCCATCCAAGCAAGGCCAAAAGGTTAACCACGGCCTCAGGCAAGTACCCTTGTTCCCGATAGCCGTCCAATACAGTGTCTTCTTGATGCCATTGAAGCGGGAATACAGGAAACCCACCCAAAACACCATCTCTTTTACTGAGTTTACCTTTACCGGTTGGTTTTAAAATCAAAGGCAGGTGTGCGAATTCAGGGGCTTTCCAACCAAAAGCCTCATATAACAAAACATGTAAAGCAAGAGAGGGCAACCATTCTTCCCCACGGATCACATGAGTGATTTCCATGAGATGATCATCCACCACATTAGCAAGGTGATAGGTCGGCATCCCGTCGCTTTTAAACAAAATTTTATCATCAAGTACGTTGCTGTCGACGGTAACCTGCCCTCTGATCAGGTCATTGCACACTACACTGCGTCCCTGTGGAGACTTAAATCGAATGACATAGGGTGTGCCACTACTGATTAAATTCTTGGTTTGCTCAGGGGTCAACGCCAATGAGTTTTGAAGCGCCATACGGTTTTGCGCATTATACATAAATGTTTCTCCGGTAGCCTCAGCATTTTTGCGCAAATCCCCCAAGGCCTCAGCAGAATCAAAAGCGTAATAGGCCCAACCTGAGTCCATCAATTGCTGAATATAGGTTTTATAATATTCTGAGCGTTCGCTTTGACGGTAGGGTCCAAAACCTCCTGGTTTATTTGGCCCTTCGTCGTAAGGTATGTCAAGCCAATTCAGTGCTTCTTCAATATAGTTTTCTGCGCCGGGAACATAGCGGGTTTGATCCGTGTCCTCGATACGAAGGACAAAGGTTCCGTTGTTTTTTTTAGCAAAGAGATAATTAAACAATGCAGTGCGCACCCCTCCAATATGAAGAGGTCCGGTAGGGCTAGGAGCAAAGCGAACGCGAACGGCTTGTGACACAGTCAATAATTTTGGCCGTAAAGATACAATTCTAAGGTTTCATTTCCGAGGGCACCCGCGGGTTCATAATAAAAAACCAAAGCGGGGGAAACAAGCTAAGAACAATGGAAGTGGGGTAGCCAAAAGGCAATTCTGGACTAGTCGGGTGATGGTCTAGGAGCTGGTATTTTTTTTGCGAACGATAATGATGATCGCTGTGTCTGGTCAATTCGTATAATAAAATGCGCCCCATTAAGTGATTGCTGTTCCATGAATGAATTTCCTTAACAGGAGCATAACGGCCCGACGCTTTTTTTGGACGCATTAATCCGTAATGTTCTATATAGTTTGTCGTTTCAAGTAAGAGTACCGCAACGAGTGCGACAATTAACCCCCAGACAAGGGCATTAAAACCAAATACCACAAAGACGAGCACTAAATACAAGCCCTGCGTTAAAGCGTACCACAACAAGTCGTTGTGCCACAAGGCGTCAAGCCCTTTTTTATGACGAACTAGGTTTTTTTGGATTTTTAAAGCGCTTTTTAGTTGACCAAAAACAGAAGTAAGCCAAAAAGAATACACAGGTTGATTGTATTTTGCGGTGGCTGGATCTTCTGGAGTCGCAGCGTGTTGATGATGGCCGTAATTGTGTTCTATATAAAAATGCATATACAAAGCAGGACACAAGAGCAGTTTCCCAAGGAATCGCTCCGTTTTTGTGGTTCTATGGCCAAGTTCATGGGCGACATTGATTCCGTTCG
Source organism: Flavobacteriaceae bacterium (assembly GCA_009921505.1). Classification (GTDB taxonomy): domain Bacteria; phylum Bacteroidota; class Bacteroidia; order Flavobacteriales; family Flavobacteriaceae; genus BACL21. The sequence continues at coordinate 5,156 of RFXU01000075.1, read as the reverse complement.
CTCCTAATACAATTCCGAGCGACAGGGCGTATCCTAAAACGATAATCCCATCGTACTGCGGCACAATATTGGTGTAAAAATAAGCCAGTAGACCAAAAACAATGGGTAGGTTTGTATAGAGCAAGAGGTCAAAAATCCCCCATTTACTCTTTTTTATTTTTTCTTCCGAGGCCAAATTTTCTTGACTTTGAGGCAACAATAATTCTAAGATAGGAACCACACCAAAAACATATGCAATTGTGGCAAAACCCCAGTATCCCCCCATGACCACAGAGAGGGTAAACACTGCGGGAGTAGAATAGGCGGTTAAGTATTTTAAATCACGGGTATTTAAAGACACAAGAGCGAAAATTAAATTAATTTAGTGGCACCAATTTATTATAAGTGAGTGATTTCCAAGTCATAGAACAAAAACTAAGTGAATTTAAAAAAAAATTCTATCTCAGCGCATTGTTGCGTGGGGGTATTTTGTTTTTGGCCTTAGGGGTAGTTTATTTTTTACTTACGGCTTGGATTGAAGAATTATTGTGGCTGTCAAAACCGCTTAGGGCCCTGATGTTTTGGGTTTTTATATTGGTTGAGGTGGGGCTGTGGTTTTATTGGATTTGGCCTGCGCTTAGTGTGCTCATGGGGATTAAAGCGCCAATGAGCGATAAACAAGCCGCGCAAATTATTGGCACACAAATTCCTGAAGTTGGGGATCGATTAACCAACACCTTGGATTTATTAAAACAAGCACAAGACACAGAGCTGGTTTTAGCGAGTATCGAACAAAAATCTAAAACCCTTTCACCGTTCTATTTTAGTCAAGCCATTGACCTTAAGGATAATGTAAAGCATCTGCGTTGGATTATTCTTCCGATCTCCGTGTTAATGTTGATATGGGCCTTTGGAGACCTTTCTTCTTTATTTGAGGGATACAATCGAGTTGCGGCATATAATCAAGAGTTTGTGCGCCCTGCGCCCTATGAATTGACGCTGTTGAATCAAGACTTAAAAGCCAGAAGCAATCAAGAAATTCGTTTGCGGATTGAGGCCAAAGGATCGGTTTTACCCAGTGAGGTGTTTGCTGTCATAGGAGACCAACACCAAACCATGGCTCCAAGAAGGCTGGGTCAATTTGAGCTTGTCATACCGCCACAAAAGGCGTCATTTGAGGTGTATTTTGGCGCCGACCAATATCGTTCCAAAAACTATCCTTTTGAGATTGTTTATGGCCCGGAAATTAAGGGGTTTTCTATAGAGGTTGTTCCCCCGAGCTACACGAGAATGAGCACAGAAACGATCCAGAACACGGGAAACCTTAGGGTGTTGTCGGGCTCGAAAATTCTTTGGAAAATAAACACCGAATATACCCAGCAAATTAGGTGGTATAGCAAAACAGACACTTTGGATTTTAAATCAGATTTAATCGATGAATTCAGTCTTACCAAAAATGTGTTTCGCGATGAACAATATTTTTTGAGCCTAATGAACAACCAGGTAGGGTTTGAGCCTGGTGTGGCTTATAATATCGAGGCATATCCTGATGAACGCCCAAAGATATTAGTGGACACTCAAAGCGACACAATCAATAGGGTCGCTCATCATAAAGTTTTGGCATGGGATGACTTTTTAATATCAAAAATAGAAGTGGTGTGTTATCCTAAAGAGGATCCAAAAAACCAAAGAAGACACGTCTTAGATTTTGCCTCTGGGGCAAACACTCAGGCCTTATACACCTTTCCAACAGGCTTTGAACTTATAAAAGGAAAGGCGTATCAATATTATTTTGAGGCTTGGGATAATGATGGTGTTTTAGGCGCCAAGTCAGCCCGTTCAAATGTTTTTGGCCATCAAGAGTCAACCGTACTCGAGGCACAAGAAAAGTTATTGACGCAACAAAATGAGCAAACGAATCAAATCGAAAAAGCGCTGAAATCGCTAGAAGAGCAAAACAATCAAGTCGAGGAGATTGAACAATCTCGCAGACAGAAAGAAGCGTTGAATTGGCAAGATGAAAGAAATCTTGAACGCCTGCTTGACAAACAGCAACAGCAACTTGAAAACCTAGAGCAGCAAACAGAAGCACTGAAAAACACCTTAGAACGATTTAATGAAAATCAACTAGAGGAAGACAATCAGGCGCAACAATTAATGGAGCGTTTGGAAGAACAATTAGAGTCCCTCAAGGAGCAATCGGATCAATGGGAAGAGCTTCGCGAACTGCAAGAGCAACTGCAAGAGGAAGATCTTTTAGAAGAGTTGTCTCAGAACCAACAACAACAGAAGGCCCAAGAGCAAAATCTTGCGCGCCTCGTTGAAATGACCCGGAGGTTCTTTGTCACCCAGAAAATGAATCAGATCAGCGATCAACTCAAAGAGTTAGGGCAGCGGCAAGAAAAGCTGGCACAAGAGCAATCCAATGAAAAAACCTTAGCTGAAAAACAACAACAGCAAGAGCAATTAAACAAAGAATTTGACGCCATTAAAAAGGCTTTGGACCAACTAGAGCAAGAAAACGAGAAATTAAAACAACCCATGGATCTCCCGAGAGATCCTGGAGGTGAAATGGATATTTCCCAGGAGCAACAAAAAGCTACAGAGTCGTTAAAACAAGGGGAGCCTCCTAAGGCGCAGAAGCCACAAAAACAGGCAGGTAAAAAAATGCAAGAAATGGCCCAGAAGTTGGGGGCACAAATGCAGCAAATGCAACAACAGGCGATGCAAGAAGACACCCAGATGCTGCGACAAATTTTAGACAATCTTATTGTTTTCTCGTTGGCACAAGAAGGGCATATGAATCTCGCACAAAAGCGCCAACTCGGGGGTTGGTCTATGCCGGACTACATTACCAAACAAAACGATCTTCGTGATAACTTTAACCATATTGACGACAGTTTATATGCTTTGTCGATGCGTCAACCCATGATTAGCGCTCAGGTAAATCAATCTTTGAGTCAAGCGAGTTATTATCTAGGCAAGTCTCTTGAAGATTTGGCGGAGACGCGTTTTACAAATGCTGCCGTAGCGCAACAATTTGTTTTTACCCAAGCCAATGATTTGGCCAACCTTTTGGATGGAGTTGTTTCACAAATGGAACAAATGTCAATGAGCATGCCTGGTGCTGGTTCAGGACAAGGGTCGGGCAGTCAAGGGTTTCAATTACAAGATATAATACAACAACAACAATCCCTACAGGACCAAGGAGAAAAGCAAGGGGAACAAGGTCAGCAGTCTGGAGAGGGCTCTTCTCAAGGGGGCAAGACGGGTCAAGAAGGCACCCAAGGCGAATCGGATGAGCAAGGCGGCAAAGAGGGAACTCAAGAAGGCAAAGGAGGCAAAAGCGGGAATAATGGCCAAAACAAATCCGAAGGGGAAGGCAAGCAAGGGCAAGACGGCGATAAAGGAGCGTCTTACAGTGATACAGATGCTGAGCGTGCTGCACGTTACAGTATTTACAAAGCCCAACAACAGTTGCGACAAGAATTGGAAGACCGGCTCAGAAAGCAGGGTCTGCTGGACATGAACAGAGGAGTGTTGCAAAAAATGGAAGAAAACGCAGAAGAAGTTTTGCGCAACGGGATTTCGAAACGCTCTAAGGCCCTAATGAATGAAATCAACTATCAATTGATTAAGCTTGAAGAAGCTGAATATGAACAGCAAAAAGAACAAAAGCGCGAATCTGAGACCAATACCAGCCGCTATGACCCTTCATTAAATAATCCATGGCGGGACGAGAGACGGTATTTTGACCAATTAGATATATTAATAAAAGACGCATTACCTTTGCAGCCTTATTATAAAAAACAAGCAGAGCGATATTTTAAAATACGCAATCAGGCGAATGATCAGTTTTGACGCACAAAATGATTTTACTTTAGACCAGCAAGAGCATTGGATTGCGTGGTTGGAGGGTGTAATTAAGGCCGAAGGGTTTAATTTGGGCTCATTGGAGTATGTTTTTTGTAACGATGATTTTTTGCTAAAACTCAACCAAGATTTTTTAAATCACGATACCCTCACAGATATAATCACCTTCGATAATAATGTGGGCCGAACGGTTCATGGGGAGATTTATATTTCAACGGAGCGCGTGCGTGAAAACAGTCTTGAGTATGGGGTGTCGGTAATGAATGAACTCGCTAGGGTTGTCGTGCATGGGGTGCTACATTTATGTGGTTATAAAGATAAGTCGGATGAGGATGTTTTAAACATGCGCGCGCGCGAAGATTATTGGATTGAAAAACTTAACATACTGAATATCAGTTAGATATATTTGTTTCACGTGAAACATTAAGCTATGGACGCAAATTATGATGTTATTGTTGTTGGTGCAGGCCACGCCGGATGCGAGGCTGCTGCCGCTGCCGCCAATATGGGGGTGAAAACATTGTTGGTAACAATGAATTTGCAAACAATTGCTCAAATGTCCTGCAACCCTGCTATGGGGGGAATTGCAAAGGGACAAATCGTGCGTGAGATTGACGCCTTAGGGGGTTACAGCGGCATTGTATCCGATAATACCGCGATTCAATTTAAGATGCTGAATAAATCCAAAGGGCCTGCCATGTGGAGCCCAAGGGTTCAGAGTGATCGCATGCGTTTTGCTGAGTTGTGGCGCCTTATGTTGGAACAGACGCCAAACCTTGATTTCTATCAAGATATGGTGACGAATTTGTTGTATGATGGAGATAGAATAACAGGAGTCCAAACGTCATTAGGAATCGTTTTTAATGCAAGGGCTGTGGTGTTAACAAACGGGACATTTCTCAATGGGCTTATCCATATTGGAGAAAAACAATTTGGTGGGGGGCGCGCTGGCGAAAGAGCCGCTACAGGAATCACGGAAGTGCTGGTTGATTTAGGCTTTGAAACTGGGCGAATGAAAACAGGCACCCCACCGAGAGTAGACGGGCGCAGTTTGGATTTCTCAAAAATGGTAGAGCAACCAGGAGATGAAGACCCTCAAAAGTTTTCTTTTAGCGATCAAACTAAACCTTTAGCCCAGCAACGTTCGTGTCATATGAGTTACACAAGCTTGACGGTACATGAGTTATTACGAGAAGGTTTTGATCGTAGCCCAATGTTTAATGGCGCTATTAAAAGTACAGGCCCCCGTTATTGCCCTTCTATTGAAGATAAAATTCATCGTTTTGCCGACAAAGATCGTCACC
>RFXU01000074.1 GCA_009921505.1 Flavobacteriaceae bacterium | reverse complement strand
GTTAGAATCCCGTCCAATTCCTCAAGGGTCACTTATATTTAATGAACAAACAGCTAAACGCCACATATGCACCTAGGCCCTGAAGAGCATAACAACTTCTCTCTAACGCGTTTTGAATCCATGCTGCAGACCAATGATGTCTACTTTTTTGACTCTGAAGAGTTTGAGGAAATAATTCATCACTACTTGGAACAAGGCAAAATGGCTCTAGCAAAGAAAGCGACACGTTTGGGACTAGAGCAACATCCCAGTTCTACGAATTTAAAATTATTCGAAGTTGAGATGTTTATTTTTGAAAATCAGCTCGACCACGCCGAAAAATTGTTAGATGACCTGTATTTGATTGAGCAATTTAACGAAGAAATTTTTATTCAAAAGGCAAATATCCTATCCCGGCGTGATCAGCATAAAAAAGCAATTGAACTCTTAGAACAAGCGCTTGAAATTACCGAAGATCCGCTAGATGTACTTTCGTTAATCGGGATGGAATATCTATTTTTAGAGGACTATGAAAACGCTAAGGGGTATTTCATGCAATGTGTTGAAGAGGATACTGAAGACTATTCCGCGCTTTATAATGTGGTTTATTGTTTCGAGTTTTTGGAACAATACGAACAGGCGATTGCTTATTTAAATGACTTTTTGAATAGCCAACCGTACTGTGAAGTGGCCTGGCATCAAATTGGCAAACAATATTATCAAATTAAAGACTACAAAAAGGCTTTAGCCTCGTTTGATTTCGCAATCATCAGTGATGACCGATTTATCGGGGCATACCTTGAAAAGGGTAAGGTGCTCGAAAAACTAAAGCAATACGAAGAGGCGATAGAAAGCTATATGACCACACTGGGCCTTGATGATCCAACCTCTTTTGCCCTATTGCGCATTGGAAGGTGCTATGAGCGTCTTGGAAATGAAGAAATGGCCCTACAGTTTTACAATAAATGTGTCACGGAAGATGCTCTTTTAGATAAGGCTTGGATTGCCATCACTGACTTTTACCTCAAAAAAAAGGATTATAAAAAAGCCTTGTATTATATTGACAAAGCGGTGGGTATTGATGCAGACAATGTCTTGTACTGGAAGCGTTACGCCAAAATAAATAGAAAGCTTCAAAACTTTGAAGAAGCAGAACACGGTTACCGGCGCACTATAGAGCTTGGAAATTACGAAATTGACACATGGCTCTCGCGCTGTGATATTCTCATAGAATTAGGCGAGTATGAAGCGGCCAGAAAAAATCTATTACAAGCGATTGAATTTTACCCCGAACACCCCGAAATAGAATTTCGCATGGCGGGTTTGTGTTTTATGCTCCAAGAAACCAATAAGGCGCAATTTCACTTGGTTAACGCTTTGCACTTAGACTCCGAGTTTGTCATGATCTTAGAGATTTTGTTTCCTGAGGTATATCGCCTTAAACTCGTTCAAGAATTAATCCAAAATCATAAAAAACCTTCGGTATAATTGTGTTATTTTTGAGGGTAAACCTCTGAAAAATGCGGCTATCCAAGCAAACAATCACTCTCTTTTTTAAGGGCATAGCCATGGGCGCTGCCGATGCAGTACCAGGAGTTTCAGGAGGAACAATCGCCTTTATTTCTGGAATTTATCCTGAGCTTATCAAAACTATTTCAGGCATCAATTTGGGTCTTTTAAAAACCCTAAAAGACCAAGGTTTTAAGGCTTTTTGGCAAGAAGTCAATGGCGGATTCCTGCTCACCCTTATCACGGGGATTTTGGTCAGTTTCGTAAGTCTGATGCGACTCGCTAAATTTCTTATCGAGCAACATCCTATTTGGATTTGGTCCTTTTTCTTTGGTTTAATTGTGGCCAGCGTACTCTACATGGGACGCCAGGTAAAGCATTGGAATCTATGGCGCTATTTGAGTTTGATCTCAGGCACTTTATTAGCCTTTTATTTAACACAATTGCCAAGCTACGGGGGAGTAGATCAAGCGTGGTTTTTATTCTTTGCCGGGGCTTTGGCCATATGTGCGATGATTTTACCGGGCATCTCGGGCTCTTTTATTCTCGTTATTTTGGGGGCTTATAAAACCTTGAGCGACGCCTTACACAATTTTGATATTCAAAAAATATTCTTGTTTGTCGGGGGTGCCGTTATAGGCTTATTGAGCTTTAGTCGTGTATTGCGCTGGCTATTCAACCGCTATCAAGACACCACTTTGGCCATACTCACAGGGTTTGTTCTAGGAAGTCTCAATAAAATTTGGCCGTGGAAAAAAACTTTGGAGGTTCTTGAGCGCTCCACCGGACAACGCTTTACAATGGAGCGTTTTGAATTTGGCACCCTGAGTGAAGCTCAAAAAGCTGCGGGCGATTTTGAAACCTTAAAAGCCCTGAGAGAAAGCAGTATCCTCCCCAGTGAGTTTACTGCAATTAATCCAGGGGTTGATGCGGAAATTATTCCTGCGTTAAGTATGATGCTCATCGGCATTATTGTCCTATTGGGGTTAGAGTATTTAGGACGCGAAAAAGACACCCAATGAACCCAACGAGAAGCTTAAGCGATAAAATTTGGCTGGTCATTAAAGGGATCGCCATGGGGGCTGCGAACAAAGTACCTGGTGTCTCAGGCGGGGTCATCGCTTTTGTGGCTGGATTTTACGAGGAATTCATTTATAGCCTACAACGGGTAAATCGACATTCATTTACACTGCTTCGTAACCAGGGGTTTAAGGCCTTTTATCGGGAAATTAATGGAGGATTTTTAGGCTTACTCATCACGGGCATGGTGATCAGTTATTTCAGTGTATCACAATTACTAGACTATGCGTTAATCCACTACGAACTCTATGTGTGGAGCGGTTTTTTTGGGATGATTATCGGCTCGATCTATTATATCGCCAAGGACTTTGGGCAATGGCGTTCGAGTCATGGTTTTTATCTGCTGCTCGGAGCCTTAGTCGGCTTGAGTATAAGCTTTCTAGAACCCGCCCGTGAAAACGATCAACTTTGGTTTGTATTTTTCTGCGGCATTATTAGTGTCTCGGGAATGACCCTACCGGGATTATCTGGGTCTTTTATTTTGATGCTTTTAGGCAATTATGTTTTACTGCTTGTCGATTCGGTCAATGCCCTGTTTAACTTTTTGTCGTTCATGATCCAAGGCGAGCTCAATGCCGAGATCGCTCTTGAATTATGGCCCATGATAAAAATTCTGCTCGTATTCTCCGTAGGATCCCTGGTGGGATTGGTGTCATTTTCTCACTTATTGGCCGCAGTGCTTAAATCCTATCGAAAGCAAACTTATGCGACGATTATTGGGTTTATCGCGGGTTCACTGGGAGTGGTTTGGCCCTGGAAAACGAAGATTTTTGCGACCAATAATTTTGGTGAGGTACTTCTGGATACAAAAGGCCGGGAAATCATCAAAGACTTTGATCGCTATTTACCTGATCTCACCCTGACCCAAACCTATTGGGCCGTATTATTTATTGCTATTGGCATTGCCATAGTCGTTGCCCTAGAAATGATTAATACCAGTAAAAAAGGTGCAAACAATGGCTAAATACGGACTTCTCGGACGGGCTATTGATTACTCTTTTTCCAGAGGCTTTTTCAATGAAAAGTTTCTTAAGGAGAACCGCAATGATATTTATGTAAATCTAGATTTTCAAAGTGTTGACGCTTTTATCTCGTGGTTTAAAACCCAAAATGAGTTAAAAGGGTTTAACGTGACCATTCCCTATAAAGAATTGATCTGCCCTTATCTAGACTATATTGACCCCGAAGCTGAGTCCATCGGCGCAGTCAATACCGTGGTCATAGAGCCAAGCGGTGCCTTATTTGGATATAACACGGATCACTACGGGTTTAGCCGCTCTTTAAATCATTGGGGCGTGATTGCCCCTAAAAAAGCACTCATCCTCGGCACAGGGGGTGCAGCAAAAGCTGTAGTGTACGCCCTGCGGGGGCAAGGATATGAAATTTTGCAAGTATCGCGAAAAGCGGGGACAATTGACCCGCTTGACCCAGATCAACATTCAGGAAACCCTGGTCTTAAGCGTATTGGCTACCAAGACCTCAGTGCAGCACTCATAAAACAATACCCCCTAATTATTAATTGCACCCCAGTAGGGACCTATCCCGATATTAAGGATTGCCCGGAGCTCCCCTATGAGGCACTTGGTCCAGATCATTTTTTATATGATTTGATATATAACCCAGAACAAACTGAATTTCTCCAGCGAGGAGCCAAGGCAGGTGCTAAAATTAAAAACGGACGCCAAATGCTCGAGTATCAGGCTTTAGCCGCCTGGGATCTATGGCAGAAATCCATAAGTTAAACAAAACCCATCCCTGAATTTTTTTTTGACCCCGGAGTTCTTATCTTTCCGCCCAATTTGACCCTAAACATTGAAACAGATGTCAGACTTTAATTCTACAGATCAAGCCAAAAGTACCGATAATATCGAGACTCTATTAGCGCAATTTCAAAACCTGATTAATTCAGAGCGGACTATTGCAGAGATTACTCAAGAAGCTAATGCGCTTACGGACCAAATCGAACAATACTTTAAAGCGAATGAAGTCCCCGAAAAGTCTGTAGATTCAGAAGTTAATGTCACCACTGAACCCAGCGATGAGGCAAGACATGCGGAGGATACCAATGAATCGCAGAATACAGCAGCTCAAGAAACCCAAAGCACAGAAGACCCTGAGCCCTCAAAGCAAATTGCTCAGAGCCCTGCCGAACAATGGGACAAGCTCAGCAGAAGTTACCGTAAAAAAAGACGTAAATTCTACGAAGAGCGCAATAAAGACCTTCAAGAAAACCTTAAAAAAAGAATGGCGCTTATTGAGTCTTTTAAAGGCTTACTGACTTTAGAAGAAGACATTTCTAACACATTAAAAACTTTTAAAAGTCTTCAACAGGAATGGTTTGCCAGTGGCCCAATTCCGAAAAATGATTACGACATGGTTTGGCAGACCTATCGTCATCACGTAGAGAACTTTTACGACTACCTTGATTTAAATCGAGAATTTAGAGATTTAGACTTTAAATACAATTACGACCAAAAACTGAGAATTATCGCCCAAGCTCAGAAATTGGCGGCTTTGGAAGATCAAAATTTGGCGTTCAAAGAACTTCAAAAACTCCATAAAATTTGGAAAGAGGACATTGGTCCTGTGGCCAAAGAACATCGAGAGCCCCTTTGGCAGACCTTCAGCGAAGTGACCAAAATAATTCACGATAAACGTCAAGAATTTTATCAAAATCGCGACGAAAAACAGCTCGAAAATTTAGCCCGTAAAAAAGCGATTATACAAGAAATCAAAGGGATCACGGCGCAAAACGATCCAAATCATAAGTCTTGGCAAAAATCCGTTAAGCAGGTGCAAAAACTGCGGGATGAATTTTTTGAACTAGGCTCGGTACCCAAAAAAGAAAACAAAGCTTTATGGGCGGAATTCAAGGAAGCAACCAATGAATACAATCAGGTAAAGAATGCTTTTTTCAAGGATCAAAAGAAAGAACTCATGGCCAATTTAAAGGCCAAGAAAGATTTGATCCTGCTGGCTGAAAAGCATCTGGAATCGGAGGATTTTGAGCAAAGTACCCCCATAATGAAAAAGATTCAGGCAGATTGGCGCAATATTGGTCCTGTACCCCACAGAGATAGTGACAAAATTTGGAAACGATTCAAAACAGCCTGTAATGCTTATTTTGAGAAGTTACAAAACGAGCAGAAATTAGAAAGCGCGTCAGAGCAAAAAGCCCTAGACAAAAAGAAAGAGATACTCAAAGCACTCAGTAATAAAAAAGCGACCCCTTTTAAAGACATTGAAGCGCTGAAATTGACCATTTCTCAGTGGAATGAAACAGGTAAAGTTCCAGCGAAACACAGCGCCTTAGAAAGTGAATTCTTTGATTGTGTCAAAACGCATTTAGTACAACTGGGGCAATCTGAGCATGAAGCCACCGTAACGAGTTTCAGTTTAAAAATCGAAGGTTTCGTCGCTCAAGGTCAAGATCAATTATTACGACAACAGGGGCAATTAGTCGATCAAAAAATTAAAGAGCTCAAAACCGAAATTAACCAGCTTGAAAACAACTTGGGATTTTTTCAAAATGTGGCTCAAGACAACCCATTGCTGAAAGAAGTGCATAAAAACATTACAGGTCATCGCAATGACTTGGCGCTTTGGCAAGAAAAGAAACAGGTTTTACGTGGGCTATAGATTTTTGGCTTCCTGCCAATAAACTTCCATTTGGGCCAGGGTCATGTCTTTAATATTTTTACCCTGTAGTTTGGCTTGTTGTTCCAGATACGTAAACCGCTTGATAAATTTTTTATTGGTGCGTTCCAAAGCCGATTCGGGATCCACGCCCAAAAATCGTGCATAGTTAATCATCGAAAATAGAACATCGCCAAATTCGGCTTCAATAGCCTCTTTATCTCCTTTGACAACCTCATCAGACAATTCTCCCAGTTCTTCTTTTACCTTGTCGAGAACTTGGTGAGAAGCCTCCCAATCAAACCCCACTCCCGCAACTTTATCTTGAATTCTGCTGGCCTTAATTATTGCGGGCAAAGAATTTGGCACTCCGGACAACACACTTACTTTTCCTTCTTTGAGCTTGAGTTGTTCCCAGTTTCTTTTAACTTCTTCTTCGTCCGCAACCTTAACGTCTCCGTAAATATGAGGATGTCTGCTAATGAGTTTTTCACTAATTGCATGCGCGATACTCGCAATATCAAAACTTTGTGACTCACTGCCGATTTTGGCATAGAAAAAAATGTGCAAAAGCAAGTCTCCAAGTTCCCCTTCCATACCCGATAAATCTTTGTCGAGTATGGCATCCGCCAATTCATAGGTTTCCTCAATAGTCAAATGCCTCAAGGATTCAAAGGTTTGCTTGCGGTCCCAAGGACATTGTGCTCTGAGCTCATCCATTATTGTCAATAGACGATCTAAAGCTGCCAGTTGTTCTTTGCGATTACTCATGGGATAAAATTAAAAAAACCTCAGCCGATTGACTGAGGTTTTCACGTATTTTATCGCTTTTGATAAGACCAATATTTGCAGTGAATCAAACTCAAGATGACAAGCCTTTGATGTGACCGATCTCACTAAGCCTATCCTTAAGCCTTATCTTGGGCCTCTTCTTGAGCCTTTTCTTCAGCCTCCTCCTGAGGTTGCGCTAATGAAAAATCCGTCAAACCTTTATCAACCAAAAGATTATACCACTGAACTACTTTTTTAATATCACTGGCATAAACACGGTCTTCGTCATATTCTGGAAGGACCTCAAAGAAAAAAGCTTCGAGCTCATCCTTAGAAGACTTATGGCTCAAGGCAGTCGCACCAGATAAATGATCAAATATCTTTTGGAACACTTGACCCAGAGGCATTTCTTCAGTCATTGTGTAAATCGCAATCTCAGACAACAAACTCACATTCTCTCGAGCACTAACGGTAATTTTTTTACCGTCAATGAGCGATTGCGCCAAAACACCAGTACGGGTTTGTGTTAAAACTTGATATAATCCGGGCTTCCCCGCTACAGATATTATTTTTTCTAAACTCATCAGTGTTTTATTTACAGCCGGCAAATATCATCGACCTATTGGAATTTTCCAAATCCCCTATCGCTTCTTTTTGGCCAAGGGATATTTCATTCGATAATCAGCGCGCACAAGGCCTTTTGAAATTTGGGTCAGTTTTCCCTTAATCATCCGTTTTTTTAAGGCCGAAAGATGGTCGGTAAAGAGAATCCCTTCAATATGATCGTATTCGTGCTGAATGATTCGGGCCGCAATGCCTGAAAAAACTTCTTCGTGTTCTTTAAAGGCAGCGTCCAAATATTTTATGGTAATCTCATCTTTTCGAAAGACATCTTCACGAATATCAGGAATACTCAAACACCCTTCATTAAAGACCCATTCCTCTCCGCGTTCTTCGACGATCTCGGCATTAATGAATACCTTTTTGAATTGACCCAGAAGCGCTCGATCCGCCTCAGAAAGATCTTCGTCGTCTTCAAAAGGGGTCGCGTCGACAATAAATATTCTTATCGATTTACCAATTTGAGGCGCCGCAAGTCCAATCCCCGAGGCCGCATACATGGTCTCGAACATATCATCTATCAAAGCAGATAAATTGGGATAATCTGCCGCAATATCTTGCGCCTTTTTCCGTAAAACAGGATCGCCATAAGCCACTATTGGGTATATCATGAGTGTGTTTTAAGATAGTCTTGTAAAATTATGGTCGCACTGATTTGATCGATCAGGGCTTTGTCTTGTCTTTTTTTTCGGCTAACGCCTGAATCAATGAGCGACCTCATGGCCAATTTACTGGTAAAACGCTCATCAAATCGATGTATTGCTACTTCAGGACACAATGCGCGAAACTGCTCAATAAACTTCAATATATCTTGTTCTACCAATGAGGCGTTCCCTAATCTTTGTTTGGGCTCCCCTACGACCAAAATCTCCACAGATTCACGCGCGCAAAGTTCCTTTAAAAAAGGCAACAGATCTTGCGTGGCCACCGTTTGTAATCCAGACGCAACGATTCTTAGCGGGTCTGTAATAGCCACTCCAGTGCGTTTAGTCCCAAAATCAATAGCGGCGATACAGCCCATAGTCTGCAAAAATAATGCATTCCTAAATAGTAACCCAAATAGTTGGGACGAATTAAACGGGACTGTATCTTTGCCAAAAATCAAACAAAATGCAGCATTTAAAATCCATCATTGAACGTGCTTGGGAAGATCGGAGCCTACTTAAAGACCATGAGACGATCGACGCCATTCGCGGTGTCGTTGCCCTATGTGATAAAGGGACTTTGCGTTGTGCGGAGCCAACAGATTCAGGATGGCAAGTCAATGAATGGGTTAAAAAAGCGATTGTTCTTTACTTTCCAATACAGCAAATGCACACCTATGAGGTCGGCATTTTTGAATACCATGACAAAATTCCTCTAAAAAGGGATTATGCCGCTCAAAATGTACGTGTCGTGCCCCATGCGATTGCCAGACATGGTGCCTATCTCGCGCCTAATGTGATCATGATGCCGTCGTACGTTAATATCGGGGCCTATGTCGGCTCAGGAACCATGGTGGACACTTGGGCCACTGTCGGGAGTTGCGCCCAAATTGGCGCGAACGTTCATTTAAGTGGTGGTGTCGGTATCGGTGGGGTTCTAGAACCCTTACAAGCCGCCCCAGTTATTATTGAAGACGATGCCTTTATTGGTTCGCGATGCATTGTAGTCGAGGGGGTTCATGTCGAGCGCGAAGCCGTACTCGGAGCGAATGTTGTGCTTACCGCTTCAACAAAAATCATAGACGTCACAGGCGCTGAACCCAAAGAAATGCGCGGTCGTGTTCCCGCAGGCAGTGTGGTGATTCCGGGCAGCTATACCAAAGAATTTCCCGCTGGAAATTATCAAGTCCCATGTGCCCTTATCATTGGAACACGCAAGCCTTCGACAGACAAAAAGACGTCCTTGAACGACGCCTTGAGAACGTACAACGTGGCGGTATAGCTCCGAAAATTACTTGTTGACTAATCCATAGTCGGTCCATACACGTTTTTCTTTACGTGTAGTGCTGCGTATGGCTC
>RFXU01000073.1 GCA_009921505.1 Flavobacteriaceae bacterium | reverse complement strand
CACTAAGCCTGAAATACCCATCATATGCAGGCTGCTTTTATGACTTAAAACAGCCATGATCAGTGCCGTTAGAATACTTATTGCACCCCCGAGAAAGAAGGCCACCAGAGATAGGGTTTTGTGACCTTCATCCGCCTGAAATTGTGGTGATACCGTCGTAAAATGATAAATGATACTTAACCAAAGCACGAAATTTATGCCCAAGGGCCACAGACGTTCACGGATATTTTTTAAATGAATACTTTGAACTTTTTTTGCCTTTCGTAAAATAGGATAGACCATTAAGGGAAATACTACAAGCATTAAAAAGATTAAGGTAAAATCCATCCAATTGCCTCGAAGCGACTGATTGTTATGAGGCGCTAAACAATAAAATCCATAAGCATATAAGGGCATAAATAGAGGATGCCCAAAGTAATTGCCGATAAATTGAAGGGTGTTAATTTGCCAAGGCTTAACCATACGGCTTAGAGTACTTTTCTTAATCGCGCAACGGGGACATCGAGTTGTTCTCGATACTTGGCTACGGTACGTCGGGCAATGGGATAACCTTTGTCTTTAAGGACTTGAGCTAACTTATCATCAGTCAGAGGTCGGCGTTTGTCTTCCTCTTCGATCATGCTCGCCAGGATGGTTTTGATTTCTCGGGTCGAGACGTCCTCTCCTTGATCGTTTTTCATGGATTCACTAAAAAAATCCTTAATCAATTTTGTCCCATAAGGGGTGTCGACATATTTGCTGTTGGCTACTCGCGATACCGTGGAGATATCCATCCCAATCTCATCGGCAATATCCTTAAGAATCATTGGCCGTAGTTGGCGTTCATCACCACTCAAAAAATAATCTTTTTGCCGGTTCATGATGGCACTCATGGTGACATAAAGGGTGTGTTGCCTTTGTTTAATCGCATCGATAAACCACTGCGCTGCATCAAGTTTTTGTTTGATAAACATGACCGCATCCTTTTGCGCTTTGGAGTGCTGTACCGCTTCTTTGTAACCTTTCAGCATTTCCGAATAACTGCGCGAAACGTGTAATTCGGGGGCATTGCGTCCGTTTAACGTGAGGGCTAAACTACCCTCTTCTATTCGGATGGAAAAGTCAGGGACCACAGTTTCGATCAGGCGATTTTGTCCGGAATAGGTACTGCCAGGTTTGGGGTTGAGTATTTCAATTTCGTGAATGGCACTTTTAAGCTCTTCTTCGTCCCAACCCAGTCTTTGAATAAGTTTGTCGTAATGTTTTTTTGAAAAGGCATCGAAGTGCTCTTGAACCATCACAAGGGCTTTTTGGGCTGCAGAAGAAGCCGTTTTACGCTCGAGTTGAAGGGCCAAGCATTCTTGTAAATTACGTGCGCCAACACCGGCAGGGTCTAAATCTTGAACTAAATGTAAAACCTCCAATAAGGTATTTTGGTCGGTATAAATGTTTTGAGTGAACGCAAGATCATCGACCAGGTCATCAATACTGCGTCTTAGGTAACCACTATCATCCAAGGATCCAATGAGAAATAGGGCCATTTCCATTTGTTCATCCGAGAGCTGATAAGTGTTGAGTTGCTCTGTCAGGTATTGATAAAAAGAGGTGCCAGAGGCATAAGGAGTTTCTCTTTCCTGATCATCGGCACTATAATTATTGGCACTGAGCTTATAGCTGGGAATCTCATCATCACTGAGATAATTATCGACATTGATATCGGTCTCTATGATTTCTGTACCCTCCTGGTCATAGGTGTCATAGGCATCTTCTTGATAATCCTCTGAATCAGACTGTTCTTTTCCTCCCTCTAAAGCAGGGTTTTCTTCGAGTTCTTGGGCAACGCGCTGCTCAAAAGCTTGTGTCGGGAGCTGAATCAGCTTCATGAGCTGAATCTGCTGGGGCGAGAGCTTTTGTGAGAGTTTTAATTGAAATTGCTGTTTGAGCATATCGCTAGGGCATTACCTAAAGTTAACAAAAATACGGTTGGCTTGCGCCAATACTCAAATTATAGCGAATTCCGTGCCAATTCTAAAAATGGGCGTTGCCTGGCGTGCGTGGATAAGGAATGACATCACGTATATTCCCCATACCGGTAACAAATTGAACCAGTCTTTCAAAGCCTAGTCCAAATCCACTATGGACGCAACTGCCAAATTTTCTAAGATCGAGATACCAGTAGAGTTCTTCTGGGTCGATGTCCATAGCCAGCATTTTTTGTTTAAGCACATCATAGCGTTCTTCACGTTGAGATCCTCCTACGATTTCACCAATACCGGGAAACAACACGTCCATGGCTCGTACCGTTTTACCGTCATCGTTAAGGCGCATATAAAAGGCTTTAATTTTTGCAGGATAATCATATAAAATCACAGGACACTCAAAGTGCTTTTCAACTAAGTAGCGCTCGTGTTCGCTTTGTAAGTCCGCACCCCATTCTTCGATGGGATATTTAAACTTTTTCTTTTTGTTGGGCTTTGAATTCTTCAAAATATCAATAGCCTCAGTATAACTGACACGCATAAAATTATGCTCAAGCACAAAATTCAATTTTTCTTTTAGGGGCATAGGACTGCGTTGATCCTGTGGTTTTGCCTTGTCTTCTTCTAAAAGTCGCTTTTCTAAAAAATCGAGATCATCATTACAGTGCTCTAGGGCATAGCGTACGACATATTTTATAAAGTCCTCGGCCAAATCCATGTTGTCGTGAAGGTCATTAAAAGCCACTTCTGGTTCGATCATCCAAAACTCAGCTAAATGGCGTGAGGTGTTAGAGTTTTCAGCGCGAAAGGTCGGACCAAAGGTATAGACTTTGCCCAGCCCCATGGCATAGGTCTCGGCTTCGAGTTGTCCACTAACCGTTAAGTGGGTTTCTTTTCCAAAAAAATCTTGGCTGAAGTCCACCTGACCGTCTTCATTTTTTGGTGCGTTTCCGGCCGACAAACTACTCACACGAAACATTTCACCAGCGCCCTCAGCGTCACTGCCCGTGATGATCGGGGTGTGCATGTAGTTGAATCCGTTGGTTTGAAAATACTGATGTACCGCAAAAGCGAGCTTGGACCTCAAACGCATTACGGCGCCAAAAGTATTGGTGCGCACGCGAAGGTGGGCCTGCTCTCTTAAGGTTTCCAAGCTATGTCTTTTTGGACTGAGGATGGTCAATTTAACTTCTTCGGGGTCTGCAATTCCCAGAATCTCAATGGTTTGAACTTGAATCTCTATCGCTTGGCCTTGGCCTTGACTGGCGACGAGCGGTCCAGAGATTTTAATGGCGGCTCCTACGGTAATGGACTTGAGAAGCTCTGCGTCAAATGATTCAAAATCTACAACACATTGTAGGTTGTGCAAAGTAGACCCATCGTTAATCTGAATAAATCTGTTGCTACGAAATGCGCGTACCCAACCCGAAACCGTTACGGGGTTTACACTAGGGTCCATGGCCAAAATATGAGAAATTACGTGCTCTTGCATGGTTTAATCATTAGAGGGGTAAAGATAATTTATTTCTTTGGTCTGTCCTCGAATTCTTCTTGGGTCAGGGCCTTTACTTCTTCGTCGGTATCGGTCAAAATTTCCAAAGCCGGCTTGAGAAGCGTTTGCTTGTTGGCAATACTTCTTTCAAGTGAAAGCAGTAATGAGGGCAGTAAAAGTAAATTCGCCAGCATGGCAAATAAAAGCGTAATGGAAACCAAGGCCCCGAGGGCAATCGTCCCACCAAATTCTGAGATAGTAAACACTGAAAACCCGAAAAATAAGACAATCGAAGTGTAAAACATGCTCACTCCAGTTTCTTTTAGGGCCAAGAATACAGATTTTTTAATTCTCCAGCCATTGGCGATGAGTTCTTGACGGTACTTGGCTAAAAAATGAATCGTATCGTCTACCGAAATTCCAAAAGCAATACTGAAGACTAAGATGGTCGAGGGTTTAATATCTACACCAAGGAATCCCATAAGGCCTGCCGTGATGAGCAAGGGTAAAATATTTGGGATTAATGAAATGAGGATCATTTTAAGGTTACGAAACATCCAGGCCATAAATAAGGCAATTAGAAAAATGGCCAAAGACAAGGACAATAATAAATTATTGACCAAGTATTTAGTGCCTTTCTCAAAAATAAAGGCTTTTCCTGTGATCGAAATATTGTAGCGATCCTCTGGGAATATTTTGGTAATTTCCTGCCGCAGATCCTCTTCAATCCGCTCAAATCGTTCGAGTTTGGTGTCTTTCAAGAAGGCCGTAATTCGAGCATATTGCCCGGTGGTGTCCACGTAACTCGAAAGAAGATTCGTGTTTTCTGCACCGCTTTGGGCATAAGAGAGAATAAATGAGCGCTCTTGATTATTGGGCAGTTGAAAATACTCAGGATTATTGTTGTAATAGGCCTGTTTGGAATACTTGACTAAGTTGACAATCGAAATGGGTTGTGAGAGTTCGGGGATATCGTTGATGACCTGTTGTAAGGATTCCATACGCTTTAGGGTGGCTAAATTCATCACCCCTTTTTTGCGTTTGGTATCCACTAAAATCTCAAGGGGCATGATGCCCTCGTATTCCTTTTCAAAAAACTTTATGTCCTTGTAAAAGCCCATGCTTTTGGGCATATCGTCGATTAAACTTCCTGAGAGCTTAATTTGAAATATACCGATAATACTCATGCAAAGCATGATGACTGATAGGGCATAAATGGCGATTCTGTGTTCACGAACCATAAGCTCCATCCAATTGACAAAACGACTGATCCATCGTTTATTCAAGTGCTTGAGATGCTTGTACTTTGGTACCGCCATAAAACTGTAAATAATCGGAATGATAAAAAGCGATAACAAAAAGATGGCAATGATATTTATTGAGGCCACAATACCAAATTCTTTGAGCAATTTACTATTGGTCAAAATAAAGGTGCCAAAGCCAGAAGCTGTGGTGAGATTGGTCATAAGGGTAGCGTTCCCCACCTTACTGATTACCCTTTGTAAGGATTTGGCTTGGTTTCCGTGCCGTTTAATTTCTTGCTGATATTTGTTGATCAAAAAGATACAGTTGGGAATTCCGATAACGATAATTAATGGTGGAATGAGCGCCGTCAAAACCGTGATTTCGTAATGCATCAATCCCAAGAAACCAAAAGACCACATAACCCCGATTAAAACGGTCACCAGCGAAATAAAAGTCGCGCGATATGAGCGGAAGAAAAAGAAAAAGATCAGTGAGGTAATCAGCATGGCCGCGCCAATAAACAAACTGATCTCATCGACGATATTTTTTGAATTGAGGGTTCTGATATAAGGCATTCCCGAGGTGTGTACCTCGATGTTGGTTTGCGCTTCAAAGGCCTCGATTTTCGGGATCAAATCACTGAGAATAAAATCCCTGCGGGTAAAAGTGTTGACGATACTTTTGTCGAGATATAAGGCCGTCCGCACAGAGTTTTTTGCCGGATTGTAAATGAGCCCCTCGTAGAATGGTAACTTATTGAAAAGTTCATGCTTATAGCGCGCTATGGTATTTGGGGTAAACAGAGTATCGTCGATAAATGGGACGAGTTCAAATTCCTGCGCATCTTTTCGTTTTTGCAATTTTTTTAAATCCCCAACAGAGAGGCTTAGTTCGACCTCATCAAACGCTTGAAGTTCTTGAGAAAGTTTCATCCAAGCATTAAAGTTCTCTGGGGTAAAAAGGGTACTGTCTTTAACGCCTAAAACAATAAGGTTCCCTTCTTCGCCAAAAATATCCAAGAACTCATTGTACTCAAGATTGTATGGATGATCATCGGGTAATAAATTCGCTTCGGTGTAGGTAAAGCGCATGTGTTGCCACTGTGAGGCCATGAAAATGGTCACTAGAACTATGGCCGAAAGTATCCCAATACGATTACGCAAGATAAACCGGGCGACCGCGCTCCAAAATCCTATGCTAAAGAGTTTTTCCAAAGGCTCTGATTGACGTGCGCAAAGGTATAAAAATCAAACCCATTGGCCTTTAGGCAGACAGCGTTAAATTTTTGAGAAAAAACTAAGGGCGGCCCGCAGGGCCGCCCTTAGTTTTAGAAGGATATTTATTTTTAAGTATCCCTTTGTTTGATCCCTATTATTCGTTCACTATGATGAACTCAGATCGACGGTTTTTCTCGTGATCTTCCTCAGTACAGTTATCGCCGCAATCCACCACAGGTTGATCTTCACCAAAGCCTTGACCAGTGATACGAGACGCATCGATGCCTTGGTCAATTACGTATTGAACGGTCGCTTTTGCACGACGATCTGAAAGGGCTCGGTTATAATCAGCATCCCCTTGGGTATCTGAGTGACTTTCTACGCGTACCACGAGTTTAGGGTATTTGTTCATGATTTCGACCAAGCGATCGAGTTCAAAGGCCGCTTGAGGTTTGATGTCGCTTTTGTTGTAATCGAACAAAATAGTTTCAAGCTCGATTTTATCGTCAACAATTATGGCCTCTACAGGCTTTAGTTTCAAGGTCTTGTTCATGCTTCCGTTGCCACTTGCAGGCACATCGATAGTGGTCGGCTCAAATCCAGCGTATTGCGCAGAAACGGTTAGTGGCGTATTACATGCTGCCATAAGTTGGCCTGTCCCTGATTCTGATGTTTGAATGGTGCTCAAGCGCTCAGAGTTGCTATCTCCTAAACTCACTCGTGCCCCAAATAGAGGTTCGTCGGTATAAGCATTGACGACCAATACATCAATGATTACGTCACAAGGCGGTACTTTAGGTGTTACTTGGTAAATGTCGTCCATCCCTTTTCCTCCTTCGCGGTTTGAGGACACAAAACCCGATTTAGTTTCCGGATTATAAATGAAGGCAAAATCATCACCAGTACTGTTTGCACCATTACCTAAGTTTTGTACCGCACCAAAACCGTCATTTTGGGCGTCGGCTTTGAACACATCAAGTCCCCCTAGACCCATATGCCCGTTACTGGCAAAATACAGAGTTCCGTTACTGTCTAATGAAGGGAATAATTCTTTGCCCACTGTATTGATCCCACTGCCTAAGTTTTCCGGAGTGCCAAAACTCCCATCTTCGTTAATGGATACTTTATACAAATCTGAAGCGCCAAAACCGCCCGGCATATCACTTACAAAATAAAGCGTTTTACCATCCGGGCTCAGTGCAGGATGTCCTACAGAGTATTCGGAATTATTAAAGGGTACTGGATAAACTCCTTTCCAACCCCCATCGACAAGTTCTGAATAATACAAATTGATTTGATTTACCCCATTTTCATCTTTTACGTACTTACCATCTAAATAATCATTACGATCAAAATACAAACGCTTGCCATCTGCCGAGAGAGCCACACCACCTTCGTGGTATTTGGTATTAACATCACCTTCTAGAATTTTGGCGTTTTTAATGGTATTGCCCACCACTTCTGCTTTGTAAACATCCAAGAAAGGCTGATCATCCCAGTGATATTTTTTTCGTGTCGTGTTACGCGATGAGGTAAAATAAAAATCTTTTCCTGCCAAAGTCCCTCCAAATTCAGAGTATTCGGTGTTGATGTCGCTCATATTCTTAGCATCAAAAGCGGGAAAGGCTTCGAGCATTTCAGCGATGGCCATTGGATTTTCTAAAAAGGATTTTGCCCGTGAATCCTCTGGTTTTTCAGCGGCAAATTTATTCATATACATATCGTGCTCACTGAGATTTCCACTGGCTTTAAGGACTTGTGCGTAAGTATAGAACACCTCAGGATTTACTTTTCGGCCTTTAACAACGCGTTTAAAATAAGTTGCAGCCCCCTTCAAATCATTAATTTGATAATAACAATAGCCGAGTTGTTCAAAAACATAACGACTTCCTTTGCCGCGTTTAAGCAATTTCAGATAGGCATCTGCAGCATCAGCATAAGCCATACGCTCATAAAGTTCATCCGCCTTTTTTGTGTCTTTATCTTGTGCTGACCCGATAACAAAGGTCAAACAAAGGAGTAGAGTGATTATATTTTTCATTTTAATGGAATTAAAATTTAGCATTAGAAGTAGCGCGGAGAACGCAGTGTTTTTGGATTAGAGATCAGGTCAAAAGTAATGACCACTTCGTGTGAGGCTGAAGCGACAGCACTGAGTTCACTCATCACGTGATCGTAAGCATATCCGATGCGCAAAAATGGCGCCACTTGAAAGCCTAAGAGTCCGCTAAAAGAATCTTCCGTTCTGTAAGATGTTCCGATTTCAAACTTCTCAAGGAATAAGGCGTTGAGGTTCAAATCAATTGAGGTTGGTGCCCCAAATGCGGATTTTATCATCGTAGAAGGTTTCAACTTAATATTATCGTTGACTTGAAATACATAACCAGCGGTTACAAAGTAGTGATTGACTTCGCTACCGTATTGCAGTCCATTTTCATCAAGATGCACGCTGTTGAGCATATTCGGGACCGACAGGCCAAAGTAGTAGTTGTCACTGTAAAGAAACGCTCCAGCCCCGACATTGGGATAGGTATTGTTAATGTCTACCGCAAAAAATGGATCATTCGGGTCTTGAATTTCAAGACTGGTGAGGCCCACATCATGGAAAGTCGCTCCAGCCTTTAGTCCTAGGGCCAATTTCAGTCGCTCACCCATTTGTAGGGTGTACGAGAAATCGACAAATACATTGGTCTCTTTTACAGGTCCTAATTCATCCTTAATTGCCGAGAGTCCCAGACCAACTTTATCATTCACTGGGGAATGTCCAGAAAGGGTAAAGGTTGTAGGGGCTCCTTCGAGACCAGACCATTGTTGGCGAAATAGAGTCGTTACCGACAAGGATTCTTTTAATCCTGCGTAGGCCGGATTCACCACGTTCATGTTATACATGTATTGGGTGTACTGCGGATCTTGCTGGGCCGAGGCGGTCAGGCTGATCAGGAGTATTGCGATGGCTAATTTTTTCATTATGCTTGGTAGTTATTTCTGATTGAGTTTAATTAGTTGGCGGTTTGATTTACATAAACCCAGCCGGTGACCACTTCTCCGTATTCGTCATTCGGTTCGGTAAATTTGATCACATAGTAATAGG
The DNA here is from genome assembly GCA_009921505.1 of Flavobacteriaceae bacterium. Classification (GTDB taxonomy): domain Bacteria; phylum Bacteroidota; class Bacteroidia; order Flavobacteriales; family Flavobacteriaceae; genus BACL21. The sequence continues at coordinate 735 of RFXU01000073.1, read as the reverse complement.
TTCCGGTAATTAGATCACTTCCATCTTGGTCTACACCACAGAATTCGTTGACATAATTATCTTGGCTAAATACATTCGTGCCATATCGGTTGTAAATGTCGATACTAAAAGCGCCAAATCTATCAACGATAAATTCTAAATCAAAGCAGTCGTTTAGGTCATCCCCGTTTGGAGAAATCCCTTGAGGGATAACACAATTAAACTGTGTAACGGTGATACTCTTACTGTTGCTACAATCGCCCTCTGAGAGCGTTACGGTAAAGGTACGCGGGTCATTGCTGCCGCTTTGAGCACCCCAATCAATAATATAGCTACTGCTCGTGCCGACAACTTCACCGTTTTCTCTCCATTGGAAACTACCTACATTACTGTTTGTAGTAGCGACCAGAGTCTGTTTTAATGAACCCGCATCGGGGAGACATTCTTCAGTTAATGCCAAGTCTAGCTCAGGCCCAACAAGAACACTTTGCTCTCCCGCACAATCGCCAACACTCACAATCGCGGTATAGGTCCCTGCGGTTGTTGGATTGTACGTAGCCTGGTCTGCTCCCGCGATTTGCTCGCCGTCGAGTAGCCAAACAAAGCTTATATCGTCTATAGCGTAATTATCTGGGGTGGCATCCAAAATAGTATCCGGTCCGGCACAGGTGTCTCCCCCTAAGTCGAACATGGGTTGCTCATAGCGCACTGCGACAAAACCAATCGTGGTGGCATCACAAGGCTCTAAAGCAACGG
>RFXU01000072.1 GCA_009921505.1 Flavobacteriaceae bacterium | reverse complement strand
ATTTTAATTTTTGGTCGTTAGTTGTGAAAGGGAGTCTTGGTCGGCTCCCTTTTTTCTTTGTATATCCTTAATGCAAATACTACCTTTGGCCCCTCATTAATAATTTTAGATATGGATAATGGAATTTACGCTCGTTTTCACACAAGCAAAGGCAATATAGACGTATTACTAACGCACGACAAAACACCCGGAACGGTAGGTAATTTTGTAGCATTGGCCGAAGGTCAACTCGAAAATCAGGCCAAAAAACCTGGTGTACCTTACTATGATGGTTTAAGTTTTCACCGCGTTATTGCTGATTTCATGATCCAAGGAGGTGATCCTCAAGGTACTGGTGCTGGTGGACCTGGATATCAATTTGATGATGAATTTCATCCAGAATTAAAACATGATGGACCAGGTGTTTTATCTATGGCCAATGCTGGTCCTGGGACGAACGGAAGCCAGTTTTTTATCACCCATGTCGCTACCCCGTGGCTTGACAATAAGCACACGGTATTTGGTCGCGTCGTATCTGGGCAGGAAGTTGTTGATAAAATCGCTCAAAATGATGTGCTCGAACGCCTAGAGATTTTACGTGTGGGTCAAGACGCTGAGGCTTGGAATGCTGTTGAGGCTTTTCGCGTTTTTAACGGGGCCAAAGCAGAACGTGAAGCGGCTGCAAAACGTGCTGAAAAGGATTTACTTGAAAGCTTGTCTGAAGGCTTTACTGAGACAACTACGGGCTTACGCTACCAAATTATTCAATCGGGTGATGGTATTCAGCCAAAATCTGGAGAAAACGTTTCTGTGCACTACAAAGGTATGCTGGCAGACGGCAAGGAGTTTGACAACAGTTATAAGCGAGGTAATCCTATTTCTTTCCCCGTTGGTCAAGGCAATGTAATTCCAGGTTGGGATGAAGGCATTCAACTGCTCAAAGTAGGGGATAAGGCGCGTTTTGTCATTCCGAGTCATTTAGGGTATGGATCTCGAGGTGCAGGAGGTGTCATCCCACCAAATGCGACTTTGATTTTTGACGTTGAATTGGTCAAGGTCGGCTAAATTATTTTTAGTCGGACCAACGCTTACATCTGGTCTCCAAAAAATATAGCGTTCATCATGAGTTTATTGGTTCCATACCAAAAGGCTCTGAAGTTAGTATTGTCGGTAAAATAACTGACTCTACCACGCGCGTTTCGTCCTGTTTTAAAGGCACTACTGCCCGATAGGGTTTTGAGGTTTTCCTTCGAGATATATCCAGGAAGCAAAGGATCTTTTTGATACACTATTGGGTTATTCGAGGCATTGGTGTCTGGCTCCAGAAAGATGGTCGTATTGCGAAATAGGGGTACGGTATTTTTTTTGTAACCAAAATTTACAGGGTGTGAGCGGTCCGTTTTGGCTTGAAATATAGCACCACCAATCATTTGAGCACCTCTGTAGCGTTCTTGTTGTTCAAAGCTTGCTTCTTGGCCTGTTTTTTCTGATTTCATAAGCGTCAAATCCAACAGCTCATTGTTATCGATCCAATAAGCAGCGGATCTAAACCCTATAAGATGGCCCCCTTGCTCAACCCAATTTTTTAGCGCTTTAGTCGCGCCGCCATCTGGTCCACGCCCCCAAGTGGCGGGCATGATTATAGTCGTGTATCGACTTAAATTTTTACGATCCAGGTCGGAAACATCTAATTTGGTCAAGGTAATGTCGTAACGCGTATCCAATAAGTGCCATATTTCACCGGCGTCATAGGGGTTAATTCCGGGGCCCACTAATAACGCGATCTTTTTGGGTTCAATGGTTCTAAAATCTGAACTTCCTAAATTCATGCCCTGAGTCGCGCCTGTGGAAAGTCCATGAATTTTGTACTCCTTATTGAGTGTTGCCATAAGATTATAAATCTCATCAGGAGATTTTTCTTGGTTATGAGCAGGAATCATTAGACTACCATAATCGAAATTTTGTTTCCCTAAGGCAAATGGCCGCATGGCGACTTTGACACGGATATTATTTTCAAGCAAATAATTTAAGGCCTTTGGGCTGTAATAATCTTCCCATTCTAGGATATAGGCATAGCTTTTATTCAAAACATTTGTGCCCGTTTTGAGAGCTTCAGGGTTTAATTTTTCACCCAGCTCCAGTTCTTTTAATTTAGCACTGCTGTGCTCCAAATTAAACGCTAGAGGAAGACTCCAAGCACTGATATCATAAAATAAGCTGTCTTGAAATTGTGTTCTGCGCTCAAACATGGCCTCGATAAGCGTGCTTTGGGTTTGATCCTTGGGTATGGCTATGGTAGATTTTGGGAGGTAACTTTGGCCGTTGATACGCACCGGCGCTTTAAGTCGATAGGCTTGGATATGCTGGCGATCCATAAGAGCCAGAAAAGCCTGCAATTTTCCTGTATCATGAGTATCCTGCACTAAAAAGACTTCATCACTGCCCTTATTTTTGCGCATCTGGCGATAAAATTCACTTTGGTAGTTAATCAAATCTTTTTTCAGAGCAATACCTGCTTCAAGGGTGGATAAGGCCGCCGTAAATTGATTTCTGATAGTAAATGGAAAAGTTAAAATACCATTGTCACTCTCTTGAGCATGACCCCTTGAGGACGCTTGTTCGAACAATATGCCGATCCCGCCGTGAATGTCTGGAAATGTGGATCCTTTTCCGTAATAAAAGTCATCATAATCCTCTTCGGAATAATAAAGGCTCCCTATCTTATCGAGGGCCCCGGCATGATATCGACCCACAGCGCGCGTGAGCTCTTGATTTAATTTTGGCGTCAGTGGATGGGTGCGCGTAGGGATGCCCGGCTGAAAAAAGAAGGTCGAGTTAGTTCCCATTTCGTGGTGGTCGGTCAAAATATTTGGATACCATTGATGAAATGTCTTGATCCGCGCTTGGCTCTCAGGAAGCTGGCTAGGCATCCAATCTCTATTAAGGTCAAACCAATAATGATTGGTACGTCCCCCGGGCCAAACTTCTGTGTATTCTCTGTCGTTAGGATCCGGGTTGATGTTGTTACTTTTATGCATATTAGCCCAAGTTGAAAACCGCTGTAGTCCATCAGGGTTAAACGAGGGGTCCAATAGAATCACACTTTCTTTAAGGGCTTTTTCTATGGCTGGGCCCTGCGCCGCGGCGAGGTAATAGGCATAGAGTAGGGCCGCATTACTGCCGCTGGGTTCATTGCCATGAATTGAAAATCCTTGGTACAAGACTACAGGCAATTGATCTGTCTCAAGGACTTTATTATTTTGATTGATAAGGCGCTGACGATCTGATTTTATTTGTTCGATCCGATTATGATTCTCTGGGGAAGTAACGGTTAGCAGCCATAGCGGTCTTCCCTCGTAGGTTGTACCTCGTTTTTCAATACTCATGCGCGGACTGCGTTCAGCCAAAACCTCCATGTATCTCGAGAGTCGATCATGAGTGATATGCCAAGCACCGACTTGATGACCCACGACTTCCTCAGGCGTTGGGATTTCAGGGTCATAGCTAATGTCTTGTGGCAGGTAGTACCCTAAATCAAGATTCTGCCCTTGGATTAAAAGGCTAAAAAAAAGGGTGAGGCTTAAAAACAAATACTTGGTCATATCTCGAGATTTACAATTTTCTAAGATAAAAAAAACCGCCCCATATTGGGCGGTTTATAATTTATAATCCTTGAGTTTTTCGGAAGGTCCTATATATCGTCAAAACTAACATCTGTAAAAGATGAACTTGATGAACTATGCTCGTGTTCGTCGTAATCTTCTGGATTGTAGTCTTTTTGATGACGTTCACTGATGACTTCATCTCCTTTGGCATCGATGACGTAATCAATCATGTCGACCAGGTGTTCCTTGAATTCTACAAAATCTTCTTTATAGAGGTAAATTTTATGCTTTTTGTAATGAAACGATCCATCGTCGTTAGTAAATTTTTTACTCTCGGTAATGGTTAGATAATAGTCACCGGCTTTTGTTTCTCGGACATCAAAAAAATAGGTCCTGCGCCCAGCACGCATTACTTTGGAATAAATTTCCTCTTTACTTGAGGTGAACTGTTGATTCATTTTAGAAGTAATTATTGGATGTGGTTGTTACTCAAAAATCTAAAAAAAAACCAAATCTTCAAAAATTTTAGGATAATTCTTTTTCTATGAGTTGCTTCTCATAAAGCTCTTTGTAGTAGCCTGGAGTTTTTATTAGCTCATTATGAGCGCCTTGCTGAATTATTCGCCCTTGATCCATTACGAGAATCTTTGTCGCGTTTTTTACCGTAGAAACGCGATGACTTACAATGATCACCGTTTTTTGGTCTTTCACCCCCGCCAAATTACTTAAAATGGCTTCTTCGGTTTCTGTATCTACGGCACTAAGGCAATCGTCCAATAATAATATTTTTGGATTTTTTATAAGCGCTCTTGCGATCGATACGCGTTGTTTTTGTCCGCCGCTTAAAGTGATACCGCGTTCCCCCAAAATAGTTTCATACCCTTTATCAAAGCCTTCTATATTGTGGTGAACAAAAGCCGTTTTGGCGGCCTCTTGAATCTCATGGATCGTGGCATCTTTTGCACCAAAACGAATGTTGTCTGCGATACTTTCACTAAATAAAAAAGCATCCTGAGGCACATAGCCTATGGCGCCGCGAAGGTCGTCCAAATGATGCTCCCGAGCCGGGTAATCGTCTAATAGATAATGTCCGTGATCAATATCGTATAGTCTTGCAATCAGCTCTAAAACCGTTGATTTTCCTGATCCTGTATGACCAATAATCGCCAAGGTTTCACCAGGGCCTACAGAAAATGAAACTTCTTCAAGGGCTTTAATACCAGTGTCCGGATAAGTGAAGCTGACTTTATCAAAGGAGATATGGCCTTCGATAGCGCGATGTTGCTCTGAATGATTAACGATTTCAGGTTTTTGATTTAAAAACTCATTGATCCGTTTTTGAGAGGCTTCGGCTTGTTGAACCATAGATGAAACCCAGCCCACTATAGCCACTGGCCAGGTCAACATATTGACATAGATGAGAAATTCTACGATCGTTCCAAAGTCGATGAGTCCTTCTATGTATTGTTTTCCTCCGATATAAATAACGAGCACGTTGCTCAGGCCGATTAACAAGATCATTAACGGAAAGAAAAGAGCCTGAACTTTGGTTAGATCAATATTTTTTTCTTTGCTCGTATTGGCAAGAACTTCGAATTCGTTTTGGGTTCGGTCTTCAAGACTGTAGGCCTTAATTACGGATACCCCACTGAATCGTTCTTGGGTAAAGGTGGTTAATTCTGATAGGTATTTTTGTACCACCGTACTGCGCTTGTGAATGGCAATGCTTAATTTATAAATTCCAATTGAGAGCAGTGGAAGTGGTGCTACGGCGTAAAGCGTTAACTCGGGCGCCGTGTAAAACATATAGCTAATCGCTACGATAAATAAGGTGACTGTTGTGGTGCTATACATTAAAGCCGGGCCGGCATACATTCTTACTTTACCTACATCTTCACTGATTCGACTCATCAAGTCGCCTGTTCTATTCCTTTTGTAAAAGCTTAGCGAAAGGCGTTGATATTGAGCGAAAATCTCATTTTTTAAGTCATATTCGATGTTCCGTGAGACTACGATGATGGTTTGACGCATCAGGAAGGTAAAAAAACCTGAAAGCAATGCCGCCCCAATAATCATTCCGATATCCCAGGCCAAGAGCTTGGTGAGCTCTGCATAAGAAACTGTTCCTGTGATATAGGCTTTGATGCTGTCTACAGAATCACCAATTTTGGCCGGAACCACAATTCTAAATACTGTGGCAACCGCTGTAATAAAGAGTCCAACAATAAGCCTGCCGCTGTATTTGTAAAAAAACTTATTGACGTATCGCAGTGCATTCATGTCGGTCTGAATTAATAAATTTTCAATAAAAATTAAATTCTTTGCAGAATCGTCACTTCTTAGGTATTTTTGCCGAACATTTTTAACGGATTCGTAAATGACTACAACCTCCATTGATCCCAAGACACAATCTGCGACGTTTTCCGTGTTTGGCAACGCGGCCTTTGACAATCACGAACAAGTCGTTTTTTGCCACGACAAAGATACTGGTTTAAAGGCAATAATCGGTGTGCATAATACGGTTTTAGGACCAGCCCTTGGCGGGACCCGCATGTGGTCATATGCTAATGAATCTGAAGCGCTAACGGACGTTTTACGCCTTTCTCGCGGAATGACTTATAAGTCAGCCATTACCGGATTGAATCTCGGTGGTGGTAAGGCCGTAATTATCGGGGATGCTAAGACTCAAAAGACGCCTGAACTGATGATGAAGTTTGCTGAGTTCGTGCATCGCCTTGGAGGAACCTATATTACAGCTGAAGATGTCGGGATGGAAACTGCAGATATGGATTTGGTTCGCACGGTAACGCCCTATGTTACGGGGATATCCGAAGAAAAAGGTGGCGCAGGTAATCCGTCCCCTATCACAGCATATGGTGTGTTTATGGGTATGAAAGCAGCGGCACAACACGCCTTTGGGAGTGCCTTGTTAGAAGATCGAACCGTATTGGTGCAAGGGATTGGTCATGTTGGAGAATCTTTGGTCGAACACCTGAGTAACGAAGGAGCTAAAGTGTTGATTTCAGACATTAATCAAGATCGACTTGAAGCGATAAGAGATAAATACCACGCGACAATTTATGCCGGAGATAATCTTTATGAGGCCCCGGTAGATATTTATGCGCCATGTGCCTTAGGCGCAACCATTAACGACCAAACCATAGGGCACCTTAAGGCTAAAATTATCGCGGGCGCAGCCAATAATCAACTGGCTGATGAAAAGCGTCACGGTGCCATGCTAAAAGAGCGCGGTATTGTATACGCGCCTGATTTTGTGATTAATGCGGGTGGAATAATCAATGTTTATGCTGAATTAGAGCATTACGGGCGTGCTGATATCATGCGCAAGACCGAAAATATTTTTGACACTACGCTCGAAATATTGCAAATGTCAGATCGCGAGGATATTACCTCACATCAAGCAGCATTTAATGTAGCGCAACAACGTATTGATGCGCGCAAACGCGGCAATTAACATTCAATAGTCTTATATTTGCCCGATCATTTTTCGCAATTTTTAGGCTAAGTTCTTTAGAGTTATGTTGACCAGACGACACATTCGGGTAAAAGTATTACAAACGCTATATGCTCGCCATCAGAGTGAGGATCAAGATCAGGTCAGTCAAGAGAAATTCTTAACGCGGAGCCTCGAGCAAATGCAGGAGTTACAAGCTTTGTTGCTTCTCATGATCGCGGCCGTTCGTGATCAAGCCGAAAAATTCGCCCAGCGTTCCCAACAAAAATATTTTGCCAGTGATGATGAACGCAATCCTAGTGTAAATTTCATCAATAATCAGCTTGTTGATTTAATCAAAAACCACGAAACACTTTCTCAGTTTGCTAAAAATAAAAAGTTGAAAAACTGGCAACAAGATGATGAATATGTGATCATTTTGTTCAACAAACTCAAAGACGCAAGCTGGTATCAGAATTATTTAGCCATAAAGGAACCAAGTTTCGAAGAGGACCGCGATTTTGTGGTCCGCTTCTACAAGGAGATTTTAGCTCAAGATGAGAAGCTCTACGATTATATCGAGGATAAAAGTCTTACGTGGATTGATGATTTTCCATGGGTAAATACGGCCTTGGTTAAACTTTTAAACAAATTCGTTCCGAGCCGCGCCAATGAAATTTTTACTCTGGGCGTATTCAAAGATCAAGACGACCAACAATTTGGACAAAATCTGTTTCGCAGTGTGCTGAGAAATCATGAAGAAATACAACAGGTACTGCTCGGAAAAACACCAAATTGGGATCAGGAACGCATCGCAGATTTAGATTTAATTATGCTTCATATGGGCATTTGCGAGTTTTTACATTTTCCGTCGATCCCAGTTCGGGTAACCATAAATGAATATCTCGAAATCGCTAAAGAATATTCTACACCAAAGAGTAGTCTCTTTATCAATGGTATTTTAGATAATATCGTCAAAGATTTAATGGCCAAAGATGAACTCAACAAAAATGAGCGCGGGTTGAGATAAAACGCGAAAAAATCCCTAAATTGGCCTCCCTTAAGTCAACAAATCATTTTTAATCTCTTTAAATTAAATTATCATGAAAAAGACATTGTTTTTAGCCGTACTTGTGGCATTCGGAATGACTTCATGCAAGGATAATGCTGCAGAAAAAGTAAGTGCAGATAACGTTGCGGCTGCCGCTGAGCGCGACACTCAAGCAGACAAATACCCTGTAATGAGTTTCGCTGAATCAATTTACGATTTTGGAACCATCAATCAAGGTGAAGCCCAAGAGCACGTATTCACATTCACCAATACTGGAGAAGCTGATTTGGTTATTGTCGATGCAAAAAGCTCATGTGGTTGTACCGTACCACAATACCCAAAAACACCAATCGCTCCAGGAGAAACTGGTGAGATGTTAGTGAAATTCAATGGAAGTGGTAAGAACCAAGTCAGTAAAACTGTGACCATTACCGCTAACACTCAAAAAGGTAAAGAAATGATCAGCATCAAAGCTTTCGTAACGCCTAAAGATGGTGCTGTCGAAGGTTCGCCGATCAAAGTACAGTAAGGTATAAATAACAAACTATATTATGGAGAGTATTTCAGGCTTTATGCCGCTCATTTTAATGTTTTTGGTGGTGTATTTCTTTATGATACGTCCACAAATGAAGCGTGCGAAGCAAGAAAAAAAGTTTGCTGCTGAATTAAAGAAAGGGGATAAGGTCGTAACCAAAAGTGGTCTTCATGCCAAAGTCCTCGAACTTACCGATGAGCAAACCTGTATTCTAGAATCGGGTGCTGGTAAAATGAAATTCGAGCGCGCCTCTATTTCCATGGAACTGAGTCAAAAGCTCCAATCTAAATAGTTTATTACACTTTTATAAAAAAAAGCCTCCCAACGGGAGGCTTTTTTTGTTCTACAAGGCCAACGCAACTAAATTCATACTTTTTCTGTAGCGGCCAATGTGACAATATTCACAATAACCTCTGTTGCTTTTATCATACTTTCAACAGGAACATATTCGAATCGGCCATGAAAATTGTGTCCCCCTGCAAAAATATTGGGACAAGGCAAGCCCATAAATGAAAGTTGAGACCCGTCGGTGCCGCCCCGAATCGGTTTGATAATCGGAGTGATTCCTGCTTTTTCCATAGCCTCTTGGGCAAGGTCCACGATGTGCATCATAGGCTCAATTTTTTCACGCATATTGAAATACTGGTCTTTGACCTCTACAGCCACGCGCTCAATCCCAAGATCCTTGTTAATATCTTCTGCGATACGATGCATCAAGGCTTTGCGTTCTTCAAAACGGTCCCGGTCGTGATCGCGGATGATATAATGAAGCTGCGTTTGCTCCACATCACCTCCGAAGTGATGCAGATGATAAAATCCGTCTCGGCCCTCTGTTTTTTCTGGCGTTTCTTCTGCAGGAAGTGCCTGAATGAATTGCTGCGCAAGGTACATGCTGTTGACCATTTTTCCTTTGGCATAACCTGGATGCACCATTTTACCGTTAATGGTTACGGTCGCTCCTGCGGCATTGAAGTTTTCAAATTCTAATTCTCCGATTTGACTGCCATCCATGGTATAAGCCCAGTCTGCACCGAATTTGGCTACATCAAATTTATGGGCTCCGCGACCGATTTCTTCATCTGGGGTGAAGCCGACTTTAATCGTACCGTGCTTTATTTCAGGATGATTAATCAGGTATTCCATGGCTGAGATAATTTCGGTAATTCCTGCCTTATCATCAGCACCCAAAAGGGTAGTCCCATCCGTCACAATAAGCGTATTGCCTATATAGAGCAATAAATCATCAAAATC